>JAJTBC010000145.1 GCA_021287085.1 Bacillota bacterium
GTCGGCCATGTCCGACGACGAACTGGCCCAGATCCGCAACGAGGAGATCGGCTTCGTCTTCCAGACCTTCAATCTGCTGGCCCGCACCACGGCATTGCAGAACGTGGAACTGCCTCTCATCTATTCGGGCATCGCGCCCCACGAACGCCACGCCATGGCCCGCAAAGCCCTGGAAGACGTGGGCCTCGGCCCCCGCGCCGACCACATGCCCAACCAGCTTTCCGGCGGTCAGCGCCAGCGCGTGGCCATCGCCCGCGCCCTGGTGAACCGCCCGTCGATCCTGCTGGCCGACGAACCCACCGGCGCCCTGGATTCCCGCACCAGCGTGGAGATCATGGCCCTCTTCGAAGAGCTGTACCAGAAGGGCAACACCATCATTCTCGTGACCCACGAAGAAGACATCGCCCGCCACGCTCATCGCATCGTGAAGCTGCTCGACGGCAAGATCCTCAGCGATCTTCCCAACACCCCCATCACCAGCCAGGAGCACATGGCGCACCTGCAGTTGTGAAAAAGTTTCACCGCCCCACAGGCTTCGGCAGGCCGCGTTCCTGGAGCCATTGGGCGATGCGCTCGGCCTTGGTGCCTCGGCCCAGCCTGATCTCCCAGTCAGGGTGGCCGTGGAGCAACAGGCCCTTGCCCACCCATTCGAGGCTGGCCTGGCTCAAGGGAATCTCGATGAATCCGGCCTTCACCATGCGGGCCGCGGGAGGATTCCAGAGCAGCAAGGCCCAGCGGGAGCGGCCTGCCAGCCAGGGAATCAGCTCGATGCGACCGTCGCCCACGCGGATTTCTTTCCAGCGGGAAGCCAGCATGCCTGCGGCCATGACGCAACCCAGCAGCAATCCGGCCAAGGTCATCAGCACGGCCATCCAGCGCCATCCAGGGGTGCCGCCGCGCCATACGTTCACCATCTGCATGCTGGTGTTGAAGGCGTACGCCAGCACGATACCCACTGGCGCGAGGAAGGGCCAGCGGGGCATAGGGAGGGCGAGGGATTCCTTCACTTCAGTTTCTTCTGTAGGAAGCGCCATTCGGCGGCGGTGACGGGCGTGATGGAAAGGCGGTTGCCTCGCTGCAACAGCGGCATGGCGGCCAGCTCGGGATAGGCGCGCAGTTCTTCCAGCGGCAGCAGCCGCGTGCGGCGCACCAGCTTAATCTCCACGTTGACCCAGCGCGGCGCGTCAGGGCGCGAAGCGGGATCGAAGTACTTGCTGCGAGCGTCGAACTGCGTGGGATCGGGATGGGCGGCGTCGCTCACTTCGGCCAGGCCCACGATGCCGGGCTCGGGGCAGGAGGAATGGTAGAACAGCACGCCATCGCCCACCTTCATGTCGTCGCGCATGAAGTTGCGGGCCTGGTAGTTGCGCACGCCCGTCCAGCTCGTGGCGCCCTCCCGCGCCAGATCATCGATGCTGTACGAGGTGGGCTCCGTTTTCATCAGCCAATAGCGCATGGCACCTTCTCCTTACTCCATGGTGCCACTTTGGAATTAGGGGATCGCAGAGAAAAGCTTCACCCCAGAAGCCCAGGAGAACCGCAAGGGCCGCCGATGGGATGCGGCGTTTCTCTGAGCCTGTGGGGTGAAGGGCTTGATGCGGGTCTGCGCCTACAGCGCGGCGATATCGTCGGGGGCGCCGAGGGAAAGGGTTTTAACGTCGATGCCCGCTTCCTTGGCCATGCGGCCTGCGATGCCGCTCAGCACCTTGCCGGGGCCCAGTTCCAGGAAGGTGGTGACGCCTTGGCCCAGCAGGAACTGCATGATGGCCTCCCAGCGCACGGCGCCGGGAATCTGGCGCACGAGGCCGTCGCGCAACTGCGCGGGATCGTTGACGGCCTTGGCGTCCACGTTGTTCACCAGGGGACACGCGGGAGCCTTGAAGGCGAGGGCTTCCAGCACGGGCTTCATGTGGGCCTGGGCAGGCTCCATGAGGGGGCTGTGGAAGGGCGCGCTCACGGGCAGCTTCATCATCTTGCGGCCACCCTTGGCCTTGAGGATCTCCATGGCCGCTTCCACCGCTTCGGCGTGGCCCGCGATCACCACCTGGCCCGCGCCGTTGAAGTTGGCGCTCACCACGATCTTGCCCGTCTGCTGAGCCGCTTCGGCGCAACCCGCTTCCACGTCAGCAGCGGCCATGCCGATGATGGCCGCCATGGCGCCCACGCCCACGGGCACGGCCACCTGCATGGCCCGGCCACGCTCGCGCACGGTGCGCACGGCGTCGGCGAAATCGAGGCTGCCCGCGGCCACCAGGGCGCTGTATTCGCCCAGGCTGTGGCCCGCCACGAAATCGGGGCGCGGCAGGCGATCCGCGAAGGCCCGCGCCACCATCACGCTGTGGGTGAGGATGGCGGGCTGGGTGTGCTCCGTAAGCTTCAAGGTTTCTTCGGGACCTTCGGCCATCAGCTTGGAAAGGGCGAAGCCCAGGGCCTCGTCCGCCTGCTGCAGAACGGCTTTGGCGGCAGGCACGCCCTCGGCCAACGCCATGCCCATGCCCACGGCCTGGGAACCCTGGCCCGGAAACAACCACGCGACTTTGCTCATGGAACCTCCTGAAAAGAAAACACCACGGAACAACGGGGTTGCTCCGTGGTGAGACCTATGACGTGCAACCTAGTTGGAACCCATCTGGGCGGCCACTTCGGCGGCGAAATCGTCCTTGCGCTTTTCGATGCCTTCGCCCATGTTCCACTTCACGAAGCGGCGCAGGCTGAGCTTTTCGCCCATTTCGGCGGTCTTCTGGCTGAGGTACTGCTCGATGGTGACCTCAGGGTTCATGACGAACTGCTGCTCCAGCACGCAGCTGTCCTTGTAGATGGAATTGACCTTGCCTTCGACGATCTTCTCGACGATGTTGGCGGGCTTGCCCGTGGCTTCCGCCTGGGCGCGGGCGATTTCCTTTTCCTTCTCGATGAACTCGGGGGTCACTTCCTCGCGGCGCACGAACACGGGCGCGGGGTCGTGGGACGCGATGTGCATGGCGATCTCGCGCACGAGGCGGTTGAAGCCTTCGGTCTTGGCCACGAAATCCGTTTCGCAGTTCACTTCGAGCAGCACGCCCACGCGGCCGCCGGGGTGGATGTAGGAATCCACGATGCCTTCGCCGGCAATGCGGTCGGCCTTCTTGGCGCCCGCAGCCAGGCCCTTCTTGCGAAGCCAATCCACGGCCAGGTCGATGTTGCCGTCGTTCTCTTCCAGAGCCTTCTTGCAATCCATCATGCCGAGGCCGGTCTTGTCGCGCAGCGCCTTCACGTCTTGAGCGGTAAATGCCATGGTTTCCTCCTTCGATCTGGGTTCTGAAAACATCACGGAGACTTGGAAATCACGGATCGAATGGTTCGTTCTCCGTGCTCCATGTCCTCTCGGTATCGACCCTGCCGATACGCGAGACGAAAAGAAGTCTCGTGGAGATTCTTCGTTATTCCTCGTTGACCTTTTCGGCCATCATCGCCTTCATGTCGTCGTTCTCGGACTTGTCGCGGAAGGACTGGCGGCCTTCGAGAATGGAGTCGGCCACGCGCTCAGAGAACAGTAGGATGGAGCGGATGGCGTCATCGTTGCCGGGAATCACGTAGTCGATGCGGTCGGGATCGCAGTTGGTATCCACGATGGCCACGATCTTGATGCCCAGCTTGGCGGCTTCGGTGATGGCGATGTCTTCGCGATGGGGATCCACCACGAAGATCACGTCGGGCACGCCGCGCATGTCGCGGATGCCGTGGAAGGCGGCGTCGAGCTTCTGGCGCTGGCGATCCAGGGTGAGGATTTCCTTCTTGGACATCTGGGCGGTGCGGGCCGGATCGTTGAGGATGGCTTCGGTTTCCTTCAGCTTGTCCAGCGACTTCTTGATGGTGGCGAAGTTGGTGAGCATGCCGCCCAGCCAGCGGTTGTTCACGTAGGCGGCGCCGCAGCGCTGGGCCTGCTCGGCGATCAGCTCCTGGGCCTGGGGCTTGGTGCCCACGAACAGGAAGCTCTTGCCTTCGCTGGCGGCCTTGGTGAGGAAGTTCGCAGCCTGGTTCCAGAGGCGCAGGGTCTTCTGGAGATCGATGATGTAGATGCTGTTGCGCGCGCCGAAGATGTACTTCTTCATCTTGGGGTTCCAGCGCTTGGTCTGGTGCCCGAAATGCACGCCGGCTTCGAGCAGTTCTTTCATCTGAATGGCAGCCATGATGGCCTCCCTTGAAAAGCGAACCCACAGGCTCGCGGGGGATGAAGGGCGGGTTCCGCCCCGATTCGACCGCCTACGGCGGCCCTTGTGAAAATCGGGGAGCCGCAGCTCCCCGATGTGAACAGTACGATCCTTGGGAAGATTCCCGAAAGGATTAGCGCTTGGAGAACTGGAAGCGCCGACGGGCAGCCTTCTGACCGGGCTTCTTACGTTCCTTCATGCGGGGGTCGCGGGTGAGCAGGCCCACCGAACGCAGCGTGGCCTTCAGCTGGTCGTTGTAGCGCAGCAGGGCGCGGGAGATGCCCATGCGGATGGCCGAAGCCTGGCCGGAGGGGCCACCGCCGGTGACCGTCACCTGGAAATCGAACTTGCCGGAGAGGTCCGTGATGGACAGGGGCTGGTTCACCACCATGCGGAGCACGGCGTTGGGGAAGTAGTGCTCCAGGGTGCGACCGTTCACCGTGATGTTGCCGGTGCCAGGACGCATGAACACGCGAGCGGCGGACGTCTTGCGACGGCCCGTTCCATAGTTCAGGGAAACAGCCATGATCGCCTCGAAAATTAGAGCTTGATGGTCAGGGGTTCGGGATTCTGGGCGGCGTGCTGATGCTCGGCGCCTTCATACACCTTGAGCTTGCGATACATCGCCCGGCCCAGGGGGCCCTTGGGCAGCATGCCCTTCACCGCCGCCTCGATGACGCGGTTGGGGTAGACGGCCTGCATCTTGTCGGCGCGGACTTCCTTCATGGAGCCGGGCTGCGTGGTGGTGCGGCGATACATCTTCTGCTGGGGCTTGCGGCCCGTCAGCACGGCCTTGGCGGCATTGACGACCACCACGTGATCGCCCATGTCCAGGAAGGGCGTCCAGGTGGGCTTCGCCTTGCCGGAAAGCACGTCGGCCAGCACGGTGCTGAGACGGCCCACGGGAATCCCCGTGGCGTCCACGACGTACCACTTGCGATTGATCTGATCTTGGGCCTTGGGGAAATAGGTGCTCATGGCCATGCTCCGGTTGCCGGTGGGAATTGCCTCTGCGATGTCCTGAAAGACACGTTCTGGACATCATTGCGACCCACCTTCGGCAGATCGCAGAAAGAAAACCCTATCGCGGGAAAGCGCTAAGGTCAAGAACCAATTTTGGAAAGGTCCTCACGACTGGACCAGCTTCCAGAGTTCCTGGGCCACCCGCGAGGCCCCTTGGCCATCCACCAGGGCCATGCCATCCCGCACCTGTTCCTGGCGCCCCTCCTGGCCGATGGGACTCAGCCACAGCGCCAGGGCTTCGGCCGTGGCCTCGGGATCGGCCTCGGCCCCTTCGCCCAGGCTGATGCAGCCGTTGGACTGGGCCACGTCCCCGATCATGCGCGCCTGCCGTTCGTTCTGGCCCCAGGCCACCACGGGAACGCCCAAACAGAGAGCCTCGGCCAGCGTCACTCCCATGGCGCACCAGATGGCATCGAAATCGGCGATGCGCCGCGTGAGGTCGGGCATCTGGGGCAGCACGGTGCAGCCGGGCACGACCTCGCCTGCCACGCCCTGGGGGGCGATCAAGGTGCAGCTCCCGTTCCACCCTCGGCTCACCACGTCGCGTATCACGTCGAAGGCTCGCTGCGCCAGACCGGGGCCATCGGTGCCGCCAAAGGTGAGCAGCAGCTTGCGCACGGCCAGGGGTTGAATCGGTTCGCGCTTGGGCCGCTGGCGGGTGGCTGCGGGGCTCACCACCACGTATTCCAGCCCCCGCAGCACCCGACACGAACCGTGCTGGGTTTCGCAGGGCCGCACCTTCCGTCCTTGCACGTTCTTCAACGGCCCCAGTGGGAAGTGCACGCCTTCGAGGTAGGGCTGGAACAGCAGATCCGCCGGTTCGTGGGCCTCGCCATCGTCTTCCATCACCGCGATCTTCAGGGGCCGCAACGCCTGGATCTGCGAGGCCGTGGTATCCCACTGGTCCACCAGCACCACCTGGGCCTCTCGCTGAAGGTTCTCAGGCAGCGGCGCATCCAGCGCTTCCCCCAGGTCCACGGCTTCCATGGGCAGCGGTTGATCCAGGAGAGGATGCCGCCCTGCGCCCACCCGGCGTGCCCGGTCATCCCCGGAAACCGCCAGGCATGCCCTTCCACCCAGAGCGGTCCAGGGCTCCGCGATAGCCAAGGCGCGGGCCACATGGCCCATGCCCAATCGGAGATCGGTGTGCACACGAAGGATAAGAAGAGGCTGCATAGGATGTAATGGGCTTCCGGTTTCCAAAGTCTGCCAAAAAACGAAGGCCCTGTGCAAAGGTCTGCTCGAAAAGCTCCGCCTTGACCCAACCAGGGATGTCATGGAGCAATGAAAGCCTCCTTCCTTTTCGAGGCGAGCCATGGACCCCTATTCGTCCCCCCTCATGGAAGCCCCTGGCGCCAGGGCTTCCCGCATCTGCGGCATCTGGGCCATCATCCTGGCCTTCACCTGCATCGGCCTGCCTGTGGCGTTCATTCTGGGCGTCGTGGCGCTGGTGCAACATTCCAAAGCCAAGCGCCTGGCCCAGCAATTACCGGATCAGTACCTCCAACCCGGCGCCAGCGGCCTGGTGCTGGGCATCGTGAGCCTCGTGCTGCCCTTCGTCATGTTGCCTTTCATCGGCATCGTGAGCGCCATCGCCATTCCCGCGCTGTTGGGACAACGGGAACGGGCGCGGGAAAAAGCGGTCATCAGTCATCTGCAGGGGAAACTGCCGGAGCTGGCGCAACGCTATGAGATCGGCCTCCAGAAAGGAAGCGATCTGGCCACCCTCAAGGCGGATCTGGAAAGCGATCTCCAGGCCTCGCCCCTGAAGAACCCTTACAATCCGGCACTCCCGACCTTCCACCACACCATCCGCTTCAGTTCCGCCACCAGCGAAGCCGAAGCCATCGCGGAAGCCAAGGCCCAGGTGGGGGAGCGCGGCGAGATCCTCTTCACCGTTACCGTGCCGACGACCCCGCACGGCTTTGCCTGCGTGGCCGGGGCCGTGCGCCTGAAGGACCAGGCTGTGGAAGGCTCGGTGTACGGTCGAGCCATCTCCATCCAATAATCTTCACGGAAACGGATGCCCCTGCGCGAAGCCCGGCTGCGGATGGGCGGCCACGGGCGCGACTGCCATGGGCCAGCCATCGCTGAAGTAGGCTTCCTTGTAGCGCACGTAGTGCTTCCAGATGAGGGAGGGCAGTTCCCGCTGCTCCGGGGTCAGATCCCGCTTCACCACGGCGGGCCAACCTGCCACGAGGGTGTGCGGCGGTGCCTCGAAGCCTTCGCGCACCAAGGAACCCGCCGCCACCAGACAGCCTGCGCCGATGCGAGCGCCATCCATGATGGTGCTGCTCATGCCCACGAGCACGCCCTTCTCCAAAGTGCAGCCATGCAGCATCACGTTATGGGCGATACTCACCTCGTCGCCGATGGAGAGCGGAAAGCGCCCGTTGGTTACGTGGAGACAGCTCTTGTCCTGGATGTTGGCGCGGTGGCCGATGCGCACCCAGTTCACGTCGCCCCGCACCACCACGTCGAACCAGAGGGAGACGTCGTCGCCCAGTTCCACGTCGCCGATCACCGTGGCGTTGGGCGCCACGAAGACCCTGGAACCCAGACGGGGAGCCATGCCTTGGAATGGAACGATCATGGAGGCCTCCAACGCCAAAGGATGGCCCCACCATAGCACCGGAACGCTGTCCCCACGGCCCCCATTCCCCATCTTCAGGCGTTCATCAAAGATCGTCCCTAGACATTCCTTCCGGCCCTGCTACACTGATGAGCCGCGGGCGTATAACTCAGCGGTAGAGTGCTATCTTCACACGGTAGAAGTCCCTGGTTCGAACCCAGGTACGCCCACCACCCCAAGCCCCCAAGCACTCGGGGGCTTTTGCTTTGAGAATCCCCTCTCTCGAAAGGCCCGTCATGCCCTTCATCAACGCCACCCAGGTTCGCGTGGGAATGATCATCAACTTCGAAGGCGAACTGTGCCGCGTCACCAGCGTGGAACACCAGACGCCGGGCAACCTGCCCGCCCGCATCGTCACCAAGATGAAGCGGCTGAAGGACGGCATCAACCGGGAGAACCGCTTCGGCTCCTCGGACAAGATCGACAAGGCCAGCCTCGAACAGCACCAGATGGAATTCCTCTACGAAGATGGCGACAACCTGGTGTTCATGAACAACGAAACCTACGAGCAGACCGAGCTGAACAAGGACATCCTGGGCGACGATCTCGTGTTCCTCCATCCCAACATGCAGGTGGAAGTGGAGTTCTACGAGGCCAATCCCATCTCCATCACGCTGCCTCCCAGCGTGGTGCTAGAGATCCTCGAAACCGAGCCCGTGATGAAGAACGCCAACGCCACCGGCTCG
>JAJTBC010000180.1 GCA_021287085.1 Bacillota bacterium
TGAAATCGAAACTCTCCGGTGCGCGCCAGCTGCTGGCCGTTACCTTCAAGACGTACTCGCGGCCCATTCCCAGCCCCGTGGAGCATCTGCGCCCGGCGCGGGAAACCTGCGAACAGTGCCATTGGCCCCAGAAATTCCATGGCGACAAGCTGGTGGTTCGCACCAAGTACGCCGAGGACGAAGCCAATACGCCCAGCAGCACGGTGCTGCTGCTCAAGATCGGCGGGCGCACCTGGCAGGGCCTCGCGGGCATCCACGGGCGACACCTGGATGCGGGTGAGCGCATCACGTACGTGAGCGCCGATCCGCGCCGCCAGAGCATCGCCAAGGTCACGTACAAAAACGACAAGGGACAGACCATCGAGTACTTCGCCGATGATTCCAAGCTCACGCCCGAGGAACTGGCCAAGCTGCCCGCGCGGCCCATGGATTGCGTGGATTGCCACAATCGCCCCACCCACGCTTTCCAGATGCCCGTAAGCGCCCTGGACAAGGCCATCGAGGCCGGTCGCATCAGTCACGAGCTGCCTTTCATCAAGAAGCAGGCCTTGGAAGCGCTGAACGCCACCTATCCCGATCAGCCCACGGCCGCAGCGCAGATCACCGCCAAGCTGAACGACTTCTATCGCACGTCCTATCCCGATCTCTACCGCGACAAAAAAGCGATGGTGGATGCTTCGGTGGAAGCGGTGAAGGCCATCTACCTGCGCAACGTGTTTCCCAGCATGAACCTGACCTGGGGCACTCACCCGAACCATCTGGGGCACCAGGATTCGCCGGGCTGCTTCCGTTGCCACGATGGCATGCACTCTTCCAAGGACGGTCAGATGATCGCCGCCGATTGCGATGCCTGCCACACCATCCTGGCCCAGGACGAGAAGGATCCCAAGATCCTCAAGGATCTTCAGATCCGGTCCCATTAGCCCTCAGTCGCATGGCGCTGCCCTTCTATCAAATCGACGCCTTCGCCGATGCGCCCTTTCAAGGCAATCCTGCGGCGGTGATGATTCTGGAAGCGTGGCTACCCGATGCCACGCTCCAGACCATCGCCCAGGAAAACAATCTGGCGGAAACGGCTTTCGTGATTCCGCGCGAGGGCCCCTGGGCCCTGCGTTGGTTCACGCCCGAAGGGGAGATCGATCTCTGCGGCCATGCCACGTTGGCCAGTGCTCATGTGGCTTTCCACGAACTGGGTTTCATCGGAGAGGTGCTGGCCTTTGACACCCAGAGTGGCCTTCTTCACGTACGTCGAGAGGACCCCTGGCTCGTCATGGATTTTCCCGCGCGCCCTGGGCAGCTTTGCGAAGCGCCGCTGGGATTATTCGAGGCCTTGGGTGTGTCGCCGCGTCCCGTGACCTTGGCCCGAGATCACATGGTGGTGCTGGATTCCGAAGAAGACGTGCGGGCCCTGACCCCAGATTTCCGGGCCTTGGATCGTGTGGCCACCGAGGGCGTGATGGTTACGGCCCCCGGCGAAGAAGTGGATTTCGTCTCCCGCTTCTTCACGCCCAGGGCCACCATTCCCGAAGATCCCGTCACCGGCAGCGCCCATTGTGTGCTGGTCCCCTATTGGGCAGAGCGTTTGGGCAAAACCCATTTGACGGCCCGGCAGCTCTCGCCGCGAGGCGGCTTTCTGCGATGCGTCCTACAGGGGGATCGCGTGGAGATGGCAGGTCGCGCCGTGAAAGTGCTGGAAGGGGCGTTCCTGGTGTGACATGACCTCTGCGCGAGGTCTCGTCGGTGTTTCGGAGGCGTCCGCCTAGGCCTGTTCCAGCAATTCCTTGAGCCGTGCGTAGCCGCTGCGGGAGACGGGGAGCCGCGTGCCATCGGTGAGCACGGCCACCCAGCTTTCGGTTTCGGTCTGTTCGAGGCGAGCCAGGCGATCCATCTGGATGATGAAGCTGCGGTGGATGCGGAGGAAGCGCTTGGGATCGAGGCGAGCCTCCAGGCTGGCGAGGGTCTGCTG
>JAJTBC010000225.1 GCA_021287085.1 Bacillota bacterium
GGTGGACGAGAAGGATCGCCAAGTGATGCTCACCGACGACGGCATCCGTCATGCGGAGCAGCTCCTCGGTGTGCCGAACCTCTACGACCCCAGCGCCATCGACACCCTGCATGGCCTCAATCAGGCCCTGTTGGCCCACAACCTCTACAAGCTCGACGTGGACTACATGATCCGCCCGAAAGAGGATGGCCGTGGGCAGGAGATCGTGATCGTCGATGAATTCACGGGCCGCATGATGCCCGGCCGCCGCTGGTCCAACGGCCTTCATCAGGCCATCGAGGCCAAGGAAGGCGTGGAGGTCAACGCCGAGAACCAGACCCTCGCCACCGTGACCTTCCAGAACTTCTTCCGCATGTACAAGAAGCTGGCGGGCATGACTGGCACCGCCGAAACCGAAGCGCGGGAACTGCTTTCCATCTACAACCTGGAAGTGGTCATCGTGCCCACCAACATGCCCATGATCCGCAAGGATTTCGCCGATGTGGTCTTCTCCACCAAGAAGGGCAAGGTGAAAGCCATCCTGGAGGAGATCAAGGAGCTGCACGGCAAGGGGCAGCCCATTCTCGTGGGCACCGCCAGCATCGAATCCAGCGAAATGCTCTCCGAAGAGCTGAAGAAGGCCAAGATCAAGCACGTGGTGCTGAACGCCAAGCACCACGAAAAGGAAGCCGAGATCATCGCCCAGGCAGGCCGCAAGGGCGCCGTGACCATCGCCACCAACATGGCGGGCCGCGGCACCGACATCATCCTGGGCGGCAACGCCGAGGGGCTGGCCAAGATCGAAGCCAAGAAGCGCAACATCGAACTGCTCGATGAAGACGGTCGCAACACCGAGGCTTTCGATGCCCTCATCGCGGAGATGCAGAAGCAGACCGCCACGGAGCATGAGGACGTGGTGGCGTGCGGCGGCCTGCACATCCTGGGCACCGAGCGCCACGAAAGCCGCCGCATCGACAACCAGTTGCGCGGTCGCGCCGGGCGCCAGGGCGATCCCGGCTCCAGCCGCTTCTTCCTGAGCCTCGAAGACGATTTGATGCGCATCTTCGGCGGGGAGCGCATCAAGGCCATGATGTCCACCCTGGGCATGAGCGATGACGAGCCTATCGAAGCGGGCATGGTCACCAAGGCTATCGAGCGCAGCCAGAAGCGCGTGGAAACCCACAACTTCGAGATCCGCAAGCACCTGCTCGAGTACGACGATGTGATGAACAAGCAGCGCATCTTCTTCTACGGGCTGCGCACCGAAATCCTCAAGGGCAACACCAAGGACTACGTGCTCCGCATCGCGGGCGAGATCGCCGAGGGGTTGGTGTACGACTACCTGCCTCCCAAGGGTGAGAAGAACCTCGAAGGTTTCAAGGAGCGCTTCGAGCAGCTGTTCGCGTCCTCGGAGGTGGATCTGGCGAAGTTTGCCCAGATGCCTCAGGCCGAAGCCGTGGAGAACCTCGCCAAGCTGGTGCAGGAGATGTACCTGGAGAAGGAACAGCGTCTTGGCAGCGAAGACGTGCTGCGCTGGCACGAGCGCGTGGCCATCCTCCAGATCATCGATTCCGCCTGGAAGCGCCATCTGCTGGTCATGGACCACCTCAAGGAAGCCATCGGCTTCCGTGGCTACGGACAGAAGGACCCGCTGGTGGAGTACAAGAAGGAGTCCTACGACTACTTCGAGCAGATGCGCTTCGGATACGAGGACGAGATCATCAGCTATCTCTTCCGCGTGGAGCCCCAGCCTGCCTACGTTCCTGACGAGGATTTCTTCCGCGCTCCCGGCGACATGCAGGAGATCGGCCCCGACGAGATGGGCAACTTTGCTGAAGGCGGCAACGATGGCATCAAGCGCGTCATGCGCTTCAACATCGGCGGCGTGGATGAAGACTAGGATCACTGCCGCGACTACCTGGGCAGCCTCGTTTCGCGGAGCGAGGTTCCC
This sequence comes from Bacillota bacterium, assembly GCA_021287085.1. Classification (GTDB taxonomy): domain Bacteria; phylum Acidobacteriota; class Holophagae; order Holophagales; family Holophagaceae; genus JAYREN01. The sequence continues at coordinate 1,931 of JAJTBC010000225.1, forward strand.
GGTGGGAGTGCGCAACAACAGGGAGCACTAGAGGCCAAGTCCAGGCATAAAAATCCACGAACGGGAGTCTTGGAAAGGCATTTGGGCATGTCCCTGCTAGGCTGATCCCATGGAACTGGTCATCGTCACCGGACTTTCAGGCGCGGGGCGTCGCTCGGTGCTGGGCGCGCTGGAGGATGCTGGCTGCACGGCCATCGACAACGTGCCTGCGCGATTGCTGGAACCGCTGCTTTCCCTGGAGGCCAAGCTCAATCCCAGTCGGCCTCGACTGGCCGTGGGCATGGACAATCGGCATCCGGATTTCGTCGAGGAGTTTCTTCCTCTGGTCGAACGCCTGCAGGACGGAAGCATCCCCGTGTACACGGTCTTTGTGGAATCCGACGACCCCACGCTGTTGCGGCGCTTTTCCGAATCGCGCCGCCCGCACTTTCTGGCCAAGGACGGCGATGTGGCCTCGGCCATCGCCGAGGAGCGCCGCGTGCTCGCGCCCGTGCGCGCCCAGGCCAGCGCGATCCTCAACACCAGCCATCTCACCCTGAGTCAATTGCGCCGCCGCATCGCCGAACTGCTGCCGGATCTGCCCATGACCGGCACGACCCTGCGCCTGGTGAGCTTCGGCTTCAAGCACGGCATCCCCGCCGATGCCGACATGGTGTTGGATGCCCGCTTCCTGCCCAATCCCCACTATGTGGCGGAACTGAAACCTCTCACGGGCAAGGATCAGGGGGTTCGGGATTATCTGCTCAAGTCGCCGCTCTTCGAGGCCTTTCTCGCCAAGACCGAGGATTGGATCCTTTGGGCCTGGCCGCCCATCACCCAGGAAGGCCGCGCGTACTTCACCGTGGCCATCGGCTGCACGGGTGGTCAGCATCGCAGCGTGGCTCTGGTCGAACAATTGGCGCAGCGACTGCGCCCCGAGATCCCCAAGCTCATCGTGCGTCACCGGGAATTGGAAGGCTGATGGATATCCAGCGTTTTCTCGAACTGGCTCGAACCCATGGCTGGCAGGGCATCGCGCTCTGGGGCGTGCTGCTGGCCCAGGCCCTGCTGTGGGTGGGTTTGGTGCGCCTCCATTGGGCCCTGCGCCGGGAAGACGCGCCCTGGGAGGAGTGCGTCGGAAAGATCCGCAGCGCCTTCCTGCGCAAAGTGAATGGCCAGGAAGAGATCAACGAGCTGAAAGTGCATCGCTACGCGCCTTTGGTGGATAAACTCGTGGCGCTGCATTTTGCGGAAGAGAAATCCGATCGCTTCGACCGCTGGCTGCTGCTGCGATGGAAGATCCGCGAAGGCCTACGCCCCTACTGGATTCGCTGGGGGCATCTGCTCATTGCCTTCGGGGTGGCGGTCTGGTTCCTCAACGGCCTGCGGGTGGACATCGGCCTCGACATCCTCAAGCGCACGCCCTGCGATCCGCGCCTGCTGTGGGTCTGGCTGGGCTATGCCATGATCATCGCCTGGAAGCTCGTGCATCTCCAAGGCAACCTGGAGCGCGTGCAACGGGCGTTGCTATTGCCGCGCAGGGACGAGTAGGGGCGTCGCCGCAATCGAATAACGGATTTTCGGAGCGGTCACGTCCGAAGGATAGGAGTTCCCGTTATGGCGGTGGGGAAGGCCTGACGGTTCCGTATCGCTTCCACAAAGGTCTGAGCCGCATCGGGCGATACCACGAGGGTTTTGTTCGAAAAGCGCAGCACCACCGCGTTCAAGGGGTCCGTAACCAGGGCTCGATAACTGCCGAGAGTCTTGTTGGTGAAGTAGCCGGAAAAGGAGAACAGGCCTCCATTGCCCACTACTCGCAAGCTTTTCTGCATGGCGAAGGGATCGAATTCTGCCGATTGCAGATCATCGAGGGGCACCATGGTCGTCCAGCCAAGACGATGCACCAGCAGACTCTCCCGCGTGAGCGTGTAGCCGCGCACCGTGAAAGGCGCACTGCCTGCGAGAACAAGAAGGGGCACCAGCGCCACCAAG
>JAJTBC010000243.1 GCA_021287085.1 Bacillota bacterium
CCTGGAAGCTTTGATTTGATGCCCAACCAAGTGATGCAGGCTCCATTCCTTGAGGCGCCGAATATCGCGGTGCGTAAGGAATACCGAATCGTTCGCAGTCTTTCGGACGATGAGGACACCGTGGATCCCGATGGGTTATCCATTCCCGTCGTGGCGAATCTGATCTTCAAAAATGATGAAGCCCAGCGAATGGGAAGGCAGTTACCCACGGGCACGGTTCGCCTCTATCAAGCAGATGAAACAGGCGTATTGCGTTTCCTTGGAGAGGATCAAATCGCTGAATCGGCCTCCGGCATGGAGGTTCGTCTTGGGCTTGGAGCGATCTCCGATCTGACCGCAAAGTGGCGGACCACGGATCACAAGCTCAATGAACCGTCATCCACCCGACGATCTGAAGAGGAAAAGAGCTTCGAAGTCACTCTGATCAATCGAAAGGACTGCCTTCTCACCGTACACGTCCAGGTAGATGTGCAGGGTGATTGGACTCTACTTTCCAGCAATTTCCCCGGCATCAAAGAACAAGCTCATACGCTTGGATTTCAGGTTCCTGTACCCAGCAAAGGTCATGCGAAACTGATCTGCCGTGTCCGCTCCCAGACCACGAGATAGAACACGACCTGGCAAAATATTTCAGAATCTTTGAGGCGACATTCCTTGCATGAAAAAAGCCCCGATCATCGGGGCTTTCTGGTGCCTGGAGCCGGAATCGAACCAGCGACACATGGATTTTCAGTCCATTGCTCTACCAACTGAGCTATCCAGGCCTGGAGGGATAGGCTATCAGGGATCGTTTCTTTTTCAAGTGCGAAGCTGGACGGAGTGCGTCATCCTTGAAGGTTCGGAGTGTCATTCATGGTCAGACCCAGCAAGGAAATTCAGGTTCAAAAGCCCGCCCAGAGCCTTCAGGCCTTCCAGCGCAAGCTGGAGGTGGATGCCAAGCCGCAGGTGGGGTTGCTCAAGCCGCTGCTCATCAGCGCGGGTTCCGTGGCGGCGGTGGTGGCCCTCTTCTTCGGCGTTCGCGCCTACCGCGCCAATGCCCTTGAGAAGCACGAATCCGCCGTGGCTGCTCTGGTGAACGAGGTGCAAGGCACCGGCCTGGCGCCGGTGGCTCCCGCAGAACTGGAAAAGCGGATGCGGGAAAAGCTCCCCGCGCTGGAAGCCCTTGCCAACTCCGCACCCAGTGCCGCCAAGGGCACCACGCAGGGCCTTCTCAATGCCTGGAAGCTCTCCCTGGAAGGCAAGGGCGAAGCCGTGACGCAGGGATCGGATCCCTGGAGCCAGTTGCGACTGGCCCAACGGGCCGTGACGCTGGGGGATGGCGACAAGGCCGCCGCGCTGCTGGCGCCGCTGCGCAAATCCGCCAAGGCGGAGGAGCCCTGGGCGCCCCTCTACTGGGCCACCGTGCTGGATCTGCATCGCCTGAAAGGCGACCGCGAGCAGGCGTGGAAGGACTACGCCGAGTACAAGGAACGGTTCAAGGAACGGGCCGATCCGGGTTTCGAAAAGGTGATGGCCAGCATCTGACGGCTTGGCGTTCCTGAGCGTTCGACCCCTGCACGAAACGGGGGCCAAGCCCGCCTTTAGTGCCACAATCTGAACCATACCTTTGCATCAGGAGGCCCATCATGCGGATGTACGATCTCATCTACACCAAGAAGATGGGCGGCGCGCTCACGCCCGAGCAGATCTCGTACTGGGCCCGTGGCGCGGCCCAGGGCACGGTGCCTGACGAACAAAGCGCGGCGCTGCTCATGGCCATCTGCTGGCAGGGCATGACCATCGACGAAACCCTGGCCCTTACCTTGGCCATGCGTGACAGCGGTGATCGGGTGGATCTTTCCTCCATTCCCGGCGTGAAGGTGGACAAGCACAGCACCGGCGGCGTGGGCGACAAGACCACACTGATTCTCGGCCCCATCGTGGCGGCCTGTGGCGTGCCCTGCGCCATGTTCAGCGGGCGCGGCCTGGGCCACACCGGCGGCACCGTGGACAAGTACGCCGCCATTCCGGGCCTGAAGGTGGAACTCACCGTCGAAGAGTTCAAGGCCAGCCTGCGAACGACCGGCTTCGCCAACAGCGCCCAGACCGGCGATATCGCGCCCGCCGATCGCAAGCTCTACGCGCTGCGCGATGTCACGGCCACGGTGGAATCCATTCCTCTTATCACCGCCAGCATCATGTCGAAGAAGCTCGCGGGCGGCAGCGACGCGCTGGTGCTGGACGTGAAGAGCGGCGGCGGCGCCTTCATGAAGACCCTCGACGACAGCCGCGCCCTGGCGCAAAGCATGGTGAACGTGGGCAAGGCCCACGGCATGAAGATTAAGGCCCTCATCACCCGCATGGACGAGCCCCTCGGCTGGGCCATTGGCAACGCGCTGGAAGTCATGGAATCCGTAGAAATTCTCAAGGGCCAGCACGGGAGCAGCGATCTCGCGCAGATGAGCTTCCGCTTGGCAGCGGAAATGCTGGTGCTGGGCGGCGTCGCCACGACGCTGGCCGAAGCCCAAGCGAAGGTCGCGGCCGTGGTGGCCAATGGCCAGGCCATGGACGTCTTCCGCCGCTGGACCACCTTCAACGGCGGCGAGGCTGCCGCTCTGGATGATTTCAGCCGCCTGCCGCAGCCAGGACAGATCGTCGAGATCAAAGCCACGCAGCCAGGCCACGTCCACGCCATCGATGGCCGCGCCTTGGGGCTGCTGGGCATGGAACTGGGCGCGGGCCGCAAGAGCAAAGACGACGTGCTGGATCTGGGCGTGGGCATCGCCCTGCTCACCGGCGTGGGCCGCGAACTGCGCCCCGGCGACACCGCCTTCCGCATCTATGCCAAGAAAGGTGCCCGCATCGATCCCGAAGCCTATCTGCAGTGCCTGACCCTGGCGCCTCAGCCCGCCCAGGCCCAACCCTGGCTCCTGGAGACCGTGGAGTAGGGGTCGCAGAGGTTCAAAATCGCATTTGAGAATTTGCTGGGATTTTACAAGCCTTTCTCAATCGTAATCACCCAATTCCTTGTCCTGGATTGGCGTTTGTGCGCCGATTCGGGGAAAGGTTTCTCTTTTTTTGGGTTGTCATGACATTTTTGTTGCAATCGAGACTAAAGGCGCGTCATAACTAACGATTGCATTCCCGATCCTTTCCAGTCTCCCCCAGTAGCGTGGACGCACCACGCTCTTCTTTCCTTTACAGGAGCAATCCGATGAGTCGAAGGATCACTCGACTGAGCTTCATCGCCCTGGCCCTCACGGCTGGGTCGGTTGTCGCTGTGGCCCAGAGCAGCACCACGGGAAGCTTGTACGGCACGATCACCGATGCCCAGGGCAATCCTGTGGCCGGTGCGACTGTCCGCATCACTTCCGCTCAGGTCACCCGCACCGAAACCACTGCCGCCAACGGCACCTTCCGTTTCGGCCTTCTGAATCCCGGTGCCTGGCGCATCGCCGTGACAAAGACCGGCATGCAGGCGGTGAACCGTGACGTCACCGTGAACACCAACACCAACCAGCAGGTCAACTTCAGGATGGCCTCGGTTTCTTCGGCCACGGTCGAAGTGGTGGCCAGCCAGGCTCTGGCGGTGGACGTGACCTCGACCCAGACGGGCATGACGGCCAACCTGAGCGAACTGGCCCAGCTCCCCACGGGCCGCGACGTCAACTCCCTGGCCTACTTCGCCCCCGGCGTGGTGGATTCCGGCCTGCTCGGTGGCATGTCCATCGCGGGCGCCTCCGCCCTTGAGAACCAGTTCGTGGTGGACGGCTTGGCCTCCAACGACATGCGCGAAGGCTACTCCGGCAACTCCATGGCCACGGATTTCGTGGAACAGGTCGAAGTCCAGACCGGCGGCTACAAGCCTGAATTCAGCGCCCTGGGCGGCGTGTTCAACGTGGTCACCAAGTCCGGCACCAACACCTTCACCGGCACCGCCTGGTTCAACACCGATCTGCGCAACATGCAGGCCGTAGCCAAGCGCAACAATTTCTTCCGCCAGGCCGAACCCGACACCCGCTTCGACTACGGCGTCGCCGTGGGCGGCCCCATCCTCAAGGACAAGCTCTTCTATTTCGTGGGCTTGAACAACATCACCAACGAAACCCCGAAGTCGGCCCAGACCGCCAACAACAACGGGTTGGTGAACTCCCAGCAGAAGGTCAACGAACTGCAGACCTACGCCAAGATCCACTGGTATCCCGTCGTGGATCACAAGATCGACTTCACGGCGAAGATCGGTCGTGTGAAGGATGAGCTTCCCATCGCCTATCCAACAAACGGCACGGCCCAGTTGGGTCGCACGGGCAAGTACAACACCGACAACTTCGGCCTGAACTACGACTGGACCATCAGCTCCGGCATGTTCCTGTCCGCCAAGGTCGGCCGCACCCAGTACGAAGACATCGTGACGCCCACCAACAGCACCGATCCCCTGGTGCAGGATAACGTCTGGTTCTCCGTGGGCCCCGGCACCCTGCCTGGCGGCAACCCCATGGGGCTCCCTGCGGGCACCCGCTTCAACCGGGGCGGCATGGGGCGCTACACCCCCCTCAGCAAGTCCACCACCACCCAGTACAAGGTGGATTTCAGCTGGTTCCTGGGCGATCACAACCTGAAGATGGGCCTCTCCCAAATGGATGCTGATTTCACCCTGCTGGACGGCCAGTCCGGTCCCAAGGATACCCCCGTGGGCTTTACTGGTGTCTATCCCTACCGCATCTCCATCCGCATCGCCCCGTCGGGCGCCTTCAACGGCATCGACAAGATCTACTACTACAACGATGCCAAGGTCACCGGCAAGTACGGCGCCTTCTACATCCAGGACACTTGGGAACTCAAGACCGGCCTGCGCCTCTTCTACGGCTTCCGCTTCGAGACCCAGGAACTGCGGGGCAACGATGGCAAGGTCTTCCTGAAGAAGTTCGACAGCTTCAAGGATCAGATCCAGCCCCGCATCGGCTTCACCTGGGACATGAACCAGGACGGCAAGACCAAGGTGTCGGGCTCGTACGCCCGCTACTTCGAGCAGATCCCCATGCAGCCCGCCATGCGTCAGGGCGGCAACGAAACCTACGTGCGGAACCGCTACAGCCTCGCCAACACCACGTACAACCCCGTCACCGGCGCCTGGGGCATCAACGCGGGCGCCCTCCCCAGCAGCATCACCGATTTCGCGGGGAACTTCGCGGCTTCGCCCCTGGCCGATGGCACCAAGCTGCCTGAGCGCCGTGAAACCACCCTGGGCATCGATCACACCTTCGAAAGTGGCTGGACCGTGGGCGTTCACGCCAAGCACCGCGAACTGGTGCACCCCATGGAAGACTCCGTCATTTCCGACCGTCTGGGCAACACCCTGGACGCCGGTTCCATCATCGACGGCGGCGGCAACTGCCCCGGTTACGCCATCATCTGGAACCCCGGACCTGGGCCCGTGTCCTGGACCGCCAACAACAACAGCATGACCCCCGGCGCCAAGATTTCCTGGAGCAGCACGCCCTTCATGGAAGCCTTCAACGTGTACCAGTCGGCGGACTTGACCTTCGAGAAGAAGACCTCCCGTTGGTTCCTCTCCGGCAGCTACACCTGGAGCCGCCTCTACGGCACCTATGAAGGTCTGGGTCAGGCCTCCAACGGGCAGGCGGACGCCAACATCACCTCCTCCTTCGACTACTGGACCTACGTGGGCCGGGGCGTGCTCCCCCTCGACCGCACCCATGTGGCCAAGCTGTTCGGCAGCTACAGCTGGGACGTGATGACGGGTAAGTTGACGGCGGGCTTCGCCATTACCGCCCAGAGCGGCACGCCCATCAACCTCTTCGACGACGGTTCCACCACCAACGGCCATACCCCCGGCTACGACACCTACAACATGACGGGTGATGGCTACGTGACCGATCCCAGTGCCCCTGGCGGCAAGACCCCGTTCTACGATCTGGGTGGCTACGGCGATGCCGTGCCGGCCCACTTCCAGTACGGCCAGTTCGGTCGCACTCCCACCAACATCTCCACGGACCTGAAGCTCGAATACGCCATCAAGCTGGGCAAGGTCAACTTCAAGCCCTCGCTGGACATCTTCAACCTGTTCAACGTTCGCACCGCCAGCAGCATCTACCAGCTGGCCACGGACCAGAACGCCAACCAGGATCAGCGCTACGGCTCTGAATCCGGCTGGATGATCGGTCGCCGCTTCCGCTTCGGCCTGCGGATCCAGTTCTAAGCAGGTTTCGCATCACCCAAAAAACGGGGGCCTCGCGCCCCCGTTTTTTTAGCGGTTGAAATCCCGATTCAGGCTTCGTAAAAATGCCACTTGGGCCGGTTCCCCTGCCTTCGCAAAGGAAACCCCATGGGCGCGCTGCGCTGCGGAGATCGCACGATCTCCATCCGCTAGGGATGACCGCAGATGGGTGTCAGTTGGCCGGTTTGTGGCCTTCGGCGTAGGTGATGGGGGCTTTCTGGGCGGATTCCTGGAGGATCTGGTCGAAGATCCGCTTTTCTTGGCGTTGCTTGTAGATCATGGGCATCTGGCCCTTGACCTGCTCGTAGGGGGGAATGGCCATGGCCTGACCAGGATTCTTGGCCTTCTCTTCGGCCACCAGCTCGTCGTAGGCGGCCTTGTAGTCGGCTTCCGTGGGCACGAGCTTGGAGGAACGGCGCTCCATGAGCATCTGCAGGTAGGCCTGGGCCGCCGCCTGTTCCATGCGGATCTTCACGGCAGGATCCTTGTCCAGCCCTAGGCTCTGCCCCAACTGGATCAGCGCCTTGGTCTTGGCCATCTGACCCAGGAATTCGTTGCGCTGGGAGCGCATGGCTTCGGAAGTCAGGATCTCCTTGCTGCGGGCCTCGTCGGGCACCATGGCGTGGATGATGTCGGCGAAGGATTTCTCCGTGATCTTTTCCGTGCCCACATTGGCGATGACGGGGCTGGTGTCCTTGGCCATCTTGTGGCAGCCCACGGCCCCCACGAGGCCCGCCAACGCAAGGCCCGATCCCAGCGTACGAATCATCTTCATGTCTGCTCCTTGAACGTGCGTGTGGAAAAGAGGGCGGAGCCATGGCTCCAACCCTCCATCCTAGCCCGGACAGAGTCATTCCCAACGGGAAGAAACTTCAAACAGGATCGGGAAGGGCACAGGATCAAGAAACAGGATGGACAGGATGAAAAGAATGAAGCGGGTCCAGATTACCCATCCATCTCGCCCATCTTGTCGATCCTGCCATCCTGTTTCATTTCTTTTCCAACATCCCCTTCGCCCTTGCTGGGCATCCTGTCGGTTCCGTGGAAAACTAGAAGGTTCCAACGGAGTTTGCCTTGTCCCATCCCTTTTCCTCTCAATTCTGGTCCAATCTTTTCGCCAGTGATCTCGCCATCGACCTGGGTACGGCCTCAGTGCTGATCTACACGAAACAGGCGGGCCGCATCGTGATCTACGAGCCGTCCATCGTGGCCATCAACACCAACACCCACGAGGTGGAAGCGGTGGGCGACGAGGCGAAGCAGCTGCTGGGCCGCTCGCCCCAGGGCGTCCAGACCGTGCGGCCCATGAAGGACGGCATGATCTTCGAAGTGGATGCTGCGGAGAAGATGCTCGCGGCCTTCATCAAGAAGGCTCGGCCCAACCGCGGCCTGGCGCGCACCCGCATCGTGGTGAGCGTGCCGCCCCGGGCGCACCAGGTGGCGCGACGCGCCGTGAAGCAGGTGTGCTACGACGCCAAGGCCGGCGAGGTGTTCCTGGTGGATCAAGCCATGGTGGCCGCCATCGGCGCGGGCCTGCCCATCAACGAAAAGCGCGGCAGCATGGTGGTGGACGTGGGCGGCGGCACCACCGACGTCGCGGTGATCTCCTACAACGGCAAGGTGTTTTCCGATTCGATCCTCATCGCGGGCGACGAGATGGATGACGCCATCGTCAAGTACATCCGTGAAAAGTACAACGTGCTGATCTCGGAATCCTCCGCCGAAGAGGTGAAGTGGAATCTCGGCTCGGCCTATCCTTCGGACACCCCGCGCACCATGAGCATCTCCGGCCGGGATCAGTTCGAAGGCCTGCCCAAGACCCTGGTGCTGAACGATAGCGAAATCCGCGAAGCCCTGGCCGAACCCGTCAGCGCCATCGTGGATCTCGTGCGCAAGGCACTCAACGAAACGCCGCCCCAGCTCGCGGCGGACCTCATCGAGCGGGGCATCTGCATCACCGGCGGCGGCTCCAAGATCCAAGGCCTGGACGTGCGCCTCGCCAAGGAAACCCACCTGCCCTGCTACCGCGCGGAAAACCCCGAAACCGCCGTGGTGCGCGGCACCGCCATGCTGCTCGAAGACATTCCCTTCCTGAGGCGAATCCAGATTCTCGACTGATGCGCGCGCGACCCTGGGGCTGGAACCCGACCGGGCGCCGGCGCTGGGGCATCCTGGCGCTGTGGCTGGGGCATGCCGGTTGGCTGCTGCTGGGCCATGGCGGCTCCGGCCGCTGGCAGAACGCCCTGGATCTGCTCTCGCGGCCTTCCCAGGCCATCAGCCTGAAATGGCAGGCCTGGCGGCATCAGCGTTCGCTGAACCTTCGGAACTACGAAACCGCCGTGGCGGAAGTGCAGCAGCTTCGCGCCCGCACCGAGCAGCTGCAGATGGCTGCCATTGCCGAAGCCCAGAGCCGCGGCGAGGCGGAAGGCGCCATGCGCCTGCTGGAGCTGAAGAAGCTCGTGCCGCTGGAAACCAGGGGCGCCCGCGTCGTCGCCAATCTGCGCCACGCGCCCTACGGCGGCCTGGTGCTGGATCAGGGTGAGGATGCCGGCTTGGTGCCCGATCAGGGCGTGATCGTGCCTGAAGGCGTGGTGGGCCGCATCTGGTCCGTGTCCGCGCAGCAGGCCAGCGTGTTGCCGCTGGATGCCTACAACGCCTCCACCGCCGTGATGCTGGCCCGCAGCCGCGCTACGGGCGTGCTCCAGGGCGTGGGCCCCGGCAAGGCCGAGATCCGCTACATCGACCGCCAGGAAGTGGTGCAGGTGGGCGAGCCCGTGTACACCTCCGGCCTGGATCGCGTGTTCCCGCGGGGCCTACTGGTGGGCTACGTCACTGCCGTGCGGGTGCGGGAACTGGAATTGGGCCTGGAAGTGGCGCTGGCCGCACGGTTCGATCGCCTTCACCTGGTTCTTCTGCTGCCGCCCAAGCCTCCCATGCAGGTGCAACCGCCCGCAGGAGGTCGGCCATGAGGAAAGTGGAAGCCGCGCCGAACCCCCTGCGCCATTTCCTGCTCACCCTCGTGGTGATCGGAGCCATTCATCAATCGGCGCTGTGGCCCAGCGTCCAGGCCATCCTGAACACCTTCCTGGTGCTGGCCCTGGCCCCTGAATTCCGATCGCCCCTGGTGGGGGCCTTCTGGGCCGCCATGGCGGGCTGGATTCTGGAAGGCACCCTGCGGGCCTATCCGCACCTGGGCGGCACCGCCTTCGCCAACCTCAACATGGCGCTCCTGGCCGCGTGGACCTTGAGCCTCTGGCCACCTTTGACCCGCAAAGTGGCCCTGACCCGCTTCGCGGTGCTGGCGCTGATCCACGGCCTGCTCATCCACGCCTTCGTGCGGGTGGCCTGCGGTCCCCATCCCTGGGGCTGGGCTTGGCTCTGGCCCATCCTCACCGCGCCGCTCTGGGGCTGGATCGGCTTCAAGCTCCATCGCCCCACCCATCGGAGGTAGAGGTGGAAGGCCCGGTGCAGCCTCGCATCCAGCGGCGCATCGAAACGCTGAAGCTCCTGGTGTGGACCGTGGTGCTGATCCTGGTGGCCGCCTACGGCTGGGTGCAGGTGGTGAAGCGGCGGGAAATGCGCGATCTGGCCGAGCGCCAGGCGCTGAAGAACCGCGCCACGCCTGCGCCTAGAGGGATCATCTTCGATCGCAACGGCGACAAGCTCGTGGACAACCAGCGCTCCCTGCACCTGGTGATCCAGGCCGAGGAACTGCCCAAGGACATGGCCCAGGTGGAAGAGCTGGCGCAGTTCTTGGAGCAGGATTCCGAAAGCCTGAAGCGCCGCATCGCCATGAGCCGACGGGCCGGGGGCAACCATCTGGTGGTGCTGCGGGACAACCTGGATGACGCGGGTCTCGCGCAGGCGGAAATGCTGCGAGCGCGCTTCCCCTTCCTCAGCATCCAGATCGCGCCGCGTCGCACCTACCTCGGCGGAGATCTGGCGGGACACGCGCTGGGCTATGTGGGTGAAGTGGACGAAACCACCCTCAAGAGCTTCCCCGACCGCTATCACCTGGGCGAAATCATCGGCCGCACGGGCTTCGAGGCTTCCCACAACGACGATATTCGCGGGGAAGACGGCATGCGTCAGATCCTGGTGGATCATCTCGGCCGCGAAATGGCCGTGTACGGCGTGCAGGAGCCCAAGGTGGGCCGCAGCGTTTACCTCACCCTGGATGCGGGGCTGCAGCAGGTGGTGAAGGAAGCCTTCGCGGAAGCCGACGAGAACGGCGCGGCGGTGGTCCTCGATCTGCGCGATGGCGGCATTCTGGCCATGTACTCCGCGCCTTCCGTGGATCCCAACGTCTTCCTCAACCGGCTCAACCAGGAGCAGGTGGACTACTTCATGCGCAATCCCGTGAAGCCCATGATGAATCGCGTGACCCAGGGCCTCTACGCGCCGGGCTCCACCTTCAAGCTGCTCATCGCGCTGTGCGCCATGGAAAAGGGCATCCTGAAGCCCGAAACCACGTTCCATTGCGCCGGGCGCAAGACCTTCTACAACCGCGAGTTCCGCTGCGACGCGGTGCACGGCACCCTGAACCTCACCCAGGCCATCGCCCACAGCTGCAACATCTATTTCTGGGAACTGGGCATGCGCCTGGACGTGGACGAAATCAACGCCACGGCCCAGAAGTACGGGCTGCTGGAGAAGACGGGCATCGATCTGCCGCGGGAATCCGTCTCCTTCGTGCCCAGCCGCGAATGGGCGCGCACGCGCCGCCCCAAGGAGCCGCGGTGGTACCCCGGCGAAACCATCAGCGTGGCCATCGGCCAAGGCCAGAACGTGGTGACGCCGCTGGCTCTGGCGCGCTTCTACGCCATGCTCGCCACGGGCGGCAAGCTCATCACGCCCCATCTGCTCTACGGCTGGCGGGACGAGAGCACGGGCAAGATGCTGCCCTTCACGCCTTCCGCTCCCAGGGAGGCGGGCCTCGATCCCAGGGTTCATCAGGTGCTGGAGGAGGCTCTATATCAAGTGGTGAAGGCCGGCACGGCGAAATCCGCCAACCTGGTGGGCGTGGATATTCTCGGCAAGACCGGCACAGCGCAAGTGCGCGCCCTGGGCGCCAACCGTGAAGCCAGCCGCCGCCAGGAGAAGCGCTTCCGGGATCACGCGCTTTTCGCGGGCTTCGCGCCAAGAGAGCATCCCCAGATCGCCTTCGCCATCGTGGCGGAAAACGCAGGATTCGGCGGTGCCACCTCGGCTCCCATCGCCAAGAAGCTCTGCGAGTACTGGTTTCTCACGCGGCCCGTGAAGCGCCGGCCGCCGCCCCAGAACAAGCTGCCCGAATCCCTGCGCATCGCTCCCGCCTCCGGGGAGTCCGCGCCATGATCCGCG
>JAJTBC010000256.1 GCA_021287085.1 Bacillota bacterium
ACGGGGCTTTTTCTTTATGGCAGCCCCAGGGCGGCGGAGATCACGGCGATCATGAGGGCCAGGGCGTAGAGGTTGATGTCCATGAAGGCGCGGCGCACGAGCGCCGGGTTCGGATCGGGGCGCAGGAGGCGCGTGAAGCGCAGCAGCAGCCAGAGACTGGCGGCAGCGAGGATGAGCACGGCGCCGAGGCCGCGAGTGGCGTGGAACAGCGGCAATAGCGCCCCGGCGGCCAGGGTGCCGCAGGTCCAGGTGAAGGTGAGGCGCAGGATCTGTTCGGGCGTGAAGAATTTCGTGAGGGTGGGAAAATCCGCCTGGGCGTAGCTTTCGGCGTGAAGCAGGGCCAGCAGCCAGAAGTGGGGCACCTGCCACACGAAGAACACGAAGCACAGGGCCAGCAGCGCAGGGTCGCCCAGGGCGCCCCCTGCGGCGGTCCAGCCGATGGCGGGCGGCAACGCGCCGATGAGTGAACCCGGCACCACAGCGAAGGCGCTGACGCGCTTCAGAGGCGTGTAGAGGCCGTTGTACCAGCCCATGGCCAGCAGGCCCAGGGCGGCGGGTACCAGGCCGTGAAGACGCCACAGCAGGCCCAGGCCCAGCAAGGTAAGCGCACCCACCACTGCCAGGGCCGTAAGAGGTTTCACGGCGCCGCTGGGCAAAGGGCGATGGCGCGTGCGCTCCATGCGGGCGTCCAGGTGACGCTCCTGGATTTCGTTGAGGGCCGAGGAGGCCATGGCGAGAGACAGAGTGCCCACGAGGGTGCTCAACAGGGGCAGATCCACTCCCTGGCGGAAGGCGATGTAGCCCATGGCCGCCGTGAAGGTGGAGGCCACCGAAATGCGGAATTTCGTCAATTCCAGCAGCAGCGCCAAGGGGCTGGGACGGGTTGTGGCGACGGCAGCGGCGTTCACGGCGCCTACTTCAACGTCTTGATATAGTCCACCGCGTCTTTCACTTCTTGTTCTCGCATGGGCATCACGGGCATGGCGGGGGGGTAGCCCTTCACGATGGTCTGGCCCGGTTGCTCGATGGCTTCGCGCAGATAGGCTTCATTCACCGTGATGGTGCGGGTTTGGCCCTGGGTGATGACTTCCTGCTGCTTGCCATAGAGGCCCTTCAGTGTGGGACCGACCATGGGTTTGCCATCCACGGAGTGACAGGCCAGGCATCCTTTGACGCGCAGCAATTCCTCGCCCATGGGCTTCTTCGGAAGATCAGGGTGGGCCTCGGCCCGCAGGCTCTTGCCCGGTTCTGGCGCATCTTCGCCGCCGAAGTACCAGGTTTTGAATTCATCCTCGGGCACCACGATGACCTTGCTGAGCATCAGCGCGTGGTCCACGCCGCAGATCACCGTGCATTGAATGTCGTACGAACCCAGCCGCGTGGGCTCGAACCAAGTGGTGTTGGCGTGGGAAGGCACGGCATCGATCTTGAGGCGGAAGGAGGGCACGAAGAATCCGTGCACCACGTCGGCGCTGCGCACTTCCAGCTTCATGGGCCGTCCGATGGGCGCGAACAGCACCTTGCTCTTCTTGCCGTTGGGATACTCGAAAGCCCAGCTCCACTGGCGAGCAGTGACCTTCACGCCCATGGCGTCCCGGGGCGCCTGGCGCATGTATTCGAAGTTGGTCCAGCCGTAGTAGAAGATGGTGAGGAAGAGCACCAGGGGCACGCTGGTCCAAAGAATTTCCAGGCCCACGTGGCCTTCGATCTGCTCGGCCTTGGGGTGGCGCTTCTTGTTGTAGCGCACCACGAAGTAGATCATCAGCGCCGTGATGAAGATCAGGAAGGCCAGGGAAAGCCCGAAGGTGTAGAAGAAGACGGCATCGGATTTCGCGGCCGAGGTGGAAGCTTGGGTCATCCAGTCCATGGTCGATCCTTACCTGAACGCCACATCGGCGAAAAGAAGCGCGAAGAAGATCAGCAGCGTACCTAGCGTCACCAGCACCACCACCTTGAGGAGGGGCGGCTCGTACTTCAGGTGCATGAAGAAGTAGAACACCAGTCCGGCCTTGAGGGGCGTGAGGGTGAGGAGGCCCCAGACCGCAGGGCCTTGGCCCAGATGGGCGAGGCCCACCAATGCGAAGGTGCAGACCAGGAGCGCCACCCAGACCTTGATGAAGGTGCCGTAGCCGGGATGGGCCGAATGGGAAGGGGCGTGGGTTGTGTTGTCCATGTATCGTTCCCCCGATCACGCGGCCAGATAAAAGAGCGGCAGCAAGAAGATCCAGATCACGTCCACCAGATGCCAGTAGAGTCCGGCGTTCTCCAGATGCACGTACTTGTCCGCATTCACCGTGCCCTTCACCACCATGCCCAGCACCCAGGCCAGCACGCCCATGCCCGCGATCACGTGCACGCCGTGGAGCCCGGTCATGGAGAAGTAGAGGCCGAAGAACACCTGCTCGCCCGGCGGCAGCGTGGCGAGATGAGCGGAATTGGGATAGAGGCCGTGATGGAATTTCGCGGCCCATTCGAAGCCCTTGATGATGAGAAAGACGAAGCCCAGGCCGAGGGTGGTGGAAAGAAACCCGATGGCGCGGCTGCGCTCGTTGCGCTGAATGGCCACGATGGAAAGCACCACAGTGAGGCTGCTGGTGAGCAGCACCACGGTATTGGTGATGCCCAGCACGGCGTTCAATTCGGCCCCCGCGTGGTGGAATTCCATGGGATAGCGATGGCGCATGGCCGAATAGGCGATGAAGAGCCCGCCGAACAGCACCATCTCCGTGACCAGGAAGAGCCACATGCCCAGGCGGGAGCCGAAATCGTCGCGGTGAACGTGCGTCATTTTTCCTCCTCCGCGAAGTGGTAGGGTCCCGTGGTGATGGTGGGGATGGTTTCAAAGTTCTCCAGCGGGGGAGGGCTGGGAATGGTCCACTCCAGGCTCACGCCCCCCCAGGGATTGGCGTCAGCCTTCTTGCCTCGGAAGATGGCGTAGAGCAGCGTGCCGAAGTACATCAGCAGCCCCAGCACCAGCAGCCAGCTGCCCACGGTGGCGAACACGTGCATCCAGTGGAACTGCGGCAGGTGAACGTAGTAGCGGCGGGGCATGCCCATCATGCCCAGGATCAGCATGCCGAAGTAGAGCATGTTGAAGCCCACGAACAGGGGCAGCCACGAAGCATAGATGGCGCGCTTGCTGTACATCTTCCCGAACATCTTGGGGAACCAGTAGAGCAGCGCCGCGAACAGCGCGAAGCCCGTGCCGCCGAACATCACGTAGTGGAAGTGGCCCACGATGAAGTAGGTGTCGTGGATGTGCACGTTGATGGCCAGCGCACCCTGCATCACGCCCGTGAGGCCGCCGATGCAGAAGAGGAAGATGAAGGTCAGCGCGAAGAGCAGGGGCGGCTGGAAATCGATGCTGCCTTTGTAGAGGGTGCTCACCCAGTTGAACACCTTGATGGCGCTGGGCACCGCCACGATCATGGTCAGCAGCGAAAACACCATGTTGGCGAATTCGCTCATGCCTGACGTGAACATGTGATGGGCCCAAACGAGGCTGCCCACGCCCGCGATGGACATGCTGGAAAAGGCGATGGCCTTGTAGCCGAAGATGGGCCGCTTGCAGAAGGTGGGCAGGATTTCCGAAATGGCGCCCATGCCCGGCAGGATCATGATGTAGACCGCCGGATGGGAGTAGATCCAGAACAGATGCTGGTAGAGCAGCGGATCGCCGCCCTTGGCGGGATCGAAGATGCCGATGCCGAAGAAGCGCTCCAGGATCACCAGCACCAGCGTGATGGCGAGGATGGGCGTGGCCAGCAGCTGAATCCACGACGTGGAATACAGCGCCCAGGCCATGAGGGGCATGCGGAAGAACGTCATGCCCGGCGCCCGCAGGCGATGGATGGTAACGATGAAATTGATGCCCGTGAGCATGGACGAAAAGCCCAGCACGAAGGCGCCGAAGACCGCGAGGCTAATGTTGGTGCCGGTTTTGAGGCTGAAGGGCGCATAGAAAGTCCAGCCCGTATCCGGCGCGCCGCCGCCCGTGAAGAGCGACAGGATCGCCAGGATGGCGCCAGCCATGAAGAAGTACCACGACGCCAGATTCAGGCGCGGGAAGGCCACATCCTTGGCGCCGATGAGGATCGGCAGAAAGAAATTCCCGAAGATGGCCGGCAGCCCCGGCACCACGAACAGGAAGATCATGATGACGCCGTGCAGCGTGAACAGTGCGTTGTAGGTCTGCGCTTTCACGAGGTGCTGGAAAGGATAGAGCTGCACGAGGCGCATCACCACGCCAATGCCCACGGCCACGAGGAAAAACGAAATCATGGAGTAGAGGTAGAGCAGCCCCACGCGCTTGTGATCCGTGGAGGTGAGCCAGGCCTTCAGCCCCGTGCCGTTGCCGGTGTAGTCCAGATAACTGGGTTGGGTCGTCATGACCGCTCCTTCGATTCAGAGGGATTCTTGCGTCCTTTGCGCAGCAGCGTCACCAGGAAGATCACCGCGCCGCCCAACAGCAGAATGGCCGCCACCCGCGTGAAGCTGAACACGTAGCGTCGGCCTTCGGGATCGTAGCTGAAGCAGATCTTCAACCACTTGTTGATGGTGGGCCGCGCCTCGCCTTTCGCGGCCTCCTGGGCGGCCATCTGGAGATCGGCGGGCAGGTAGGTGGTGCCATACATGTAGCGCGTGATCTCGCCCTTGGGGCTCAAAAACATGAGCGCGCCAGCGTGAATGAAATCCTCGCCATGGGCCTTGAACTTGAAGCCCACGGAATCCGCCACGGCCTTGGTATCGGCGGCGGTGCCTGTGAGGAAGCGCCACGCCGTGGGCGGGAAGGGGCGCGTGATTTCCCGCAGGTAATTGGTGCGTTTCTGGGCGGCGATCTCCGGCGTATCCCGCTCGTCGAAGCTCACGGTAATCAGCTGGAAATCCTGGCCCGGCACCGCCTGGGTGCGGTTCAACACCTCCACGATGCCGTTGAGTTGCGGCGTGCAGATGCCCGCGCAGCGGAAGTAGTTGAGGGTGAGGATCGTGGGCTTGTCGAGAAGCGCGCGCAACGTGGTGGTCTTCCCGTCCTCATCCTTCAGCGGCACATCCAGGGCCGCGACCTTGCCCAGTTTCTCGTCGATGCCCACTTCCTGGGGCGAGAACGAAGGCGTGGTCTGCGCCCACAGAGCAAGGCTCATCCCTGCGCCCATCAAGAGGGCGGCGAAAAAACGCCTACTTGCGAACCAGCGCATCGCGCAACTCCTTCCATTGGGCCGGGGAATAGGCCGCTACTTCCGAGGTGAAGCCGTTGGCGGGAAGGCCTGCCAGCACGCCCTTGGCGAGAATCTGATCGCTGGTGCGCCAGCCCGGCAGATTTTCCAGGGTGATGGAGGCGCGCTGCGGTTCCCAGATGGAGGCTCGCACCAGCGGCGAATCCATGCCCAGGCTCGGCGCGCTGGGGGCCTCGGCCACCAGGCGCTTCACCGCTTGCCGCACGGGAATGTGGTTGGGAATCACTTCGCCCGCGCTGGCGAAACTCTTGGCCAACGCCGCCAGGGCCGCGGGATCGCCCTTGCCATGATCGAAGCCGCCGAGGGATTGCACCACATGGGCCAGGGCCATGCGATCCCGGCGACTCAGATCGGTGTAGGCCACCATGGAACTGCCTTTGATGCCCACCTCCAGCGTGTGGTAGATGGCTTCGAGGGTGGTGCCGTTCTTCCAGCCCGTGGCGTGGGTGAAATCCCGGGGCACGGGGTTCAGGCCCTTGCCGCCTGGCCCGTCGCCGCGGCCTTCCGGGCCGTGACAGGTGGCGCAGGTGCGGGCATAGACTTCCTTGCCTCGCGCCATCAGTTCGGGGTTGGGCGTCATGACGGTGGCGGGATTGATGGGCGGAATGATGCGCTTGGCCGTGGCGGGGTAATCGGTGGGATCGAGCCAGCCCGTGTCGCCCTGTACCGCTTGCACAGGGCTTTCCTGGGCGGCGTGGGCCTGATAGCGCAGGCCCGGCACCACGATGAAGCCGAAGAGCGCCGCCAGGGCAATGAAGCCCAGCACCACCAGCAGCGCGGAAATAAGACGACGCAATTCCGTGGGAGAAACGTAGCGGTCGATCATAGATGGAACTCCAGACCCTTGGCCAGGAAGGGATCGCCCACGGGCATATCCTCGCCCCAGTTCATGGAACGTCGCGCCCACATCAGCCCGCCCGCGACGAAGAAGGCGCCGAAGGCCACTTCAGGCCACGAAAAGAGCACGCCCTTGCCCAGCATGGGGAAGATCATCCAGTAGAGATCCAGGTAGTGGGCGCCGAGCATGAGCAGGGCCACCCATTTCAGCCGCGCCGCGTTGCTCTTGGCATCGCGGGTCACCAGCGCGAAGAAGGGCACCACGAAATGGATCACGGCCAGCGTAATGGTGAGCGTGTGCCAGCCGCCCTCGAAGCGGATCTTGTACCAGAGCACTTCTTCAGGCAGGTTGGCGTACCACATCAGCATGTATTGCGCGAAGCCGATGTACGACCAGAACACCGTGAAGGCGAAGATGAAGGCGCCGAGATTGTAGCGATGATCGCCGCGGATGCCCGTCAAGCGGCCCTGGGCCTGGAGATGGCTCAGCGCCAACACCGTAGCCGCCAGCGCCGCCAGGAAGCCTCCGGCGAAGAGATAGACGCCGAAGATATCGCTGTACCACTCCGGCATGAGCCCCGACACCCAATCGTAGGCCAGCAGCGTGATGACCACCGCGAAGATGGCCATGAACACCGGCGCGAAGCGCCGGGCCTTGAGGTTGTAGGCGGGATCCTTGGTGAGATCCTGCTTGAGCGAACCCATCACCAGCACGCGCAGACCCCACAGGCAAAGGGCCAGGCTCAGCACCGTGCGCAGGGAGAAGAAAGGCAGGCCCAACCATGTGGCCTTGCCTGCCAGCAGAGGGTTCTGGAGGGCTTCGGGCTTGGCGCCGGGATAGAGCACGCTCACCGCGCCCAGGGCGATGAGGCCAATGGGCACCACGGGCAAGAGCAGCGTGGAAAGGCGCTCCGGCACGCGGCGCAGCGGCACGCTCCAGCGGGCTGCCACCAGATGCTCGATGCCCACCATGAAAAGGCAGCCCAGGGCCAGGGTGAACAGGAACAGGAACCACACGATCCAGTTGGCCCAGAAACGTTCTGGGCCCGTCACGAAGTACGAGGCCACGACGCCCACGGCACCCAGGGCCGCGAGCGCGAGGAGAAGGCGGGAGGAAGGAGCCTGGGTCGTCATCGGAGATCCTCATCCTTGGCGTTCTGGGCCCGTTGCAGGGCGCGCACGTAGTGGACCGCAGCCCAGCGTTCCTTGTCATCCAGTTCTGCGGCCTGGCTCGGCATGGCGTTCTTCCCGTGCACGATGGCCCAGTAGATCTGACCATCGGCGTAGTCCCGGAACATCTGGGCCGTGAGATTGGCGGGCTTGGCGCCGTAGGCGGCGGTGAGGCTGCCGGTGCCGTTGCCCAGGGCACCGTGGCAGACGGCGCAGCGCCGCGTGAACACCTGCTTGCCCAGGGCGAAGGTCGCCTCCGTGCGGGGCAGCGGATTGGACAAAGTCTTGGCGTCATCCTGGGTGCCCGTGGCCGCAGGCAGATGGCCTCGCGCCACGGTGCCGGACACGGGCATTCGCATGCTGCGTCCATCGGCGAAGAAGGCGTTGGCCTGCTGGGGTCCCAGGCGCGGCTGATCCTGCATGTGCGACATGGGCGGTAGCACGGGGAAGAGCTTGATGGCCCCGTACATCACCGCTCCGGCAGCCACGCAGGCGATGGCGATGGCGCCCAGGGTGCGCAGCACGAAGTCGCTGGTGAGGAAAGGTTTTGGAGGCTCCTGCTCCAGCACTTCGAGGTCGGCGGCCCCCGCGGCCCGCAGGGCTTCCCGCGCGGCTTCGGCATCGAGTTCAGGATCGGCCTCGATGGCCAGGGCGAAGCGATCCCGCGTGATGGCGCGCATGGCCTTGGATTGCAGCACGGGATGGCCGAAGAAGGGCAGCTTGTTGAGGAGCAGCAGCATGCCCAGGCCCGCCGTGAACGTGGCGAAGAGCACCGTCACTTCGAACATGATGGGAATGAAGGCTTCCCAGGACCACGGCGCCTTGCCGCCGGTGACGATGGGGTAATCCACGGCGCTGATCCAGTACTGGAAGCCGAAGGCCGTGAGCGCGCCCAGCACGCCCATCACCAGCACCATGCCGCCCAGGGGCGAGCGGCGCAGGCCCAAGGCTTCGTCCATGCCGTGAATGGGATAGGGCGTGTAGGTTTCGATGCGCCCCAGGTTCTTGGCCTTCACTTGGGGAATGGCCTGCATCAGCGCGTCGGGATGATCGAAAAGCCCGAGTACGGCGAAGGTCTTAGGCATGGTGGCCTGCGTGTTCCCCGTGGGAGCCGCCGGAATGTGGCTGCGCTCCCGGCAAAATGGCCTTCACTTCCGTGGTGGCGATGACGGGCAGCACCCGGGCGAAGAGCAGCACCAGGGTGAAGAAGAGGCCAAAGGAGCCCAGCAGGATGCCGAAGTCCACCAAGGTCGGCGTGTAGTGCCGCCACGCGGAGGGCAGGTAGTCCTGGGACAGGCTGATGACGATGATGACGGAGCGCTCGAACCACATGCCCACGGTCACGGAGACGCCCACGAGAATCATCCAGAAATAGCTGGTGCGGCATTTCTTGAA
>JAJTBC010000295.1 GCA_021287085.1 Bacillota bacterium
GAAGCTGGAAGTGCTGCGCCTCGTCACGGGGCCGGAAGGCCCGCAGGTGGCGCCGGAGGAAGTGGACATCGTGCAGGACGAACCCCTGAAGCTCGAATTGGAAGCCTTCTACGCCGCGTGCCTGGGCCAGAGCGGCGATACCGTGAGTTGGTCCGATGCCTTCGAAGCCATGCGCGTGGCCGAACAGGTGCAGAACGCCGTGGCCGAAAGCCTCAAGCAATTGGCCTGATGGCCACCTTCTACGATCTGGCTTCCCTGACCAAGCCGCTGGTGACGGCGCCCTTGGCCCTGGAATGCCTGGATCTGGATCGGGATCGCCGCGAACAGTTAGGTTTTCATCGAGCCGAGCCGCTCACCGTGCGCCAGCTGCTCTCCCATTCGGCAGGCCTTCCTCCCTGGCTGCCTTTCACCGGCGAAGTATGGGGTGCGCGGCTTCAGCGGCCCATGCCGCAGGCGGAGCACGGTTTGTTCCGTTCCGGTCGCGTGGGCACCAGCCTCTATTCCGACCTGGGCTACGCACTGGTGGCGCAATTGCTGGAAGAAGAGCAGGGGCGCTCTTTCGCTGCGTTAGGCCAAGCCCTTACGGGCCTTGAGCCCGCCCCTTGGAAAGCCGCGCCCGTGGCTCTTCCTCATGGACAGGATGCGGTGGCGTGGGCTTTGGCTGAACCGGAGGTACCTTTTCCGCCTCGCGCGGCTCATCTGCCCCACGATGCCAATGCGAGAGCAGGCATGAAGGGCCACGCGGGATTCGGCGCTACGGCAGAACAGGTGCGAAGGTGGCTGGAAACCTGGCGGAAAGCCTACCTTCCGTACATGGCCGTGCCCATCGCCGCGAATGAGGAAGGAACGCCTTGGGGCTTGGGGCTCCATAGCGTGACGGACCCACAGTACGGGCTTCTTCTGGAAGCCTTGCCGGATTCAGGCGCGGTGCGGGTGATCGAAGACGCCACCACCCATGCGCCGCCACCGCTGCCGCCCCTCGATTCATGTTCCAACACCCATTTCTGGATGCATCTGGCCTACACCGGTCCTGCGCTTTTCGCTCGGCCCCAGGAGAGCACCGTGCTTTGTCTGCTGGTGAATCGCCTGGGACCGGATGGGGAATTGTTGAGCATGGAAGGACTGAAAGCCAGACGCTGTGCCGTGTTGCAAAAGGTTGGCTAAGGTCGCCGCGCCAGCTTCAGCAGGAACTCCTTGTTGCCTTCGCCGCCCAGGATGGGGCTTTCCATGAAGGCCTGGGGCCGCAGTTCGGTGCTTTCGAAGAAATCCCAGATCTCGCGACATACGCGCTCGTGCACGGCGGGGTCGCGCACGATGCCGCCCTGACCCACATCCTCACGGCCCGCTTCGAATTGGGGCTTCACCAGCAGGATCGCCTCGGCATCGGCTGTGAGGCTCGGCAGGAGGGGCGGAATGGCCAGGCGAAGCGAGATGAAGCTGAGATCCGCCACCAGCAAGCGGCAGCGATCGGGAATGCGCGAAGGCTCCCAGGTGCGCAGATTCACTTGCTCCAGCGACACCACTCGCGCATCGCTGCGCAGCTTCCAGTGCAACTGGTTGGTGCCTACATCCACGGCATAGACCTTGGTGGCGCCTCGCTGCAGCAGGCAATCGGTGAAGCCTCCCGTGGAAGCGCCCGCATCGAAGCAAATCCACCCTGTGGGGTCGAGGCCGAAATGATCCAGGGCTCCCGCGAGCTTGAGGCCGCCACGACTGACGAAGGGCAGGGCCTCACCCCGGAGCCGAAGGGTCGCCGCTTCCTCCACCGCCGTACCCGCCTTGGTGATGGGCCGATCCTCCACCAGCACCTCGCCCGCGAGAATGCGCGCCTGGGCCTTGGCCCTGCTCTCGCAAAATCCTCGCTGCACCAGCAATTGATCGAGACGAACCTTCGGCATGGCACTCAAGGTACATCAACCGGGAACAAAAGATGAACACGGAGAGCGAGGAGACAAGCTGGAGAACACGGAGAAAGAGGTGAAACAGGATGGCAGGATGCACAGGATAAGGGTCTGGCAGCTGTGTTTCGTTCCTTTTTGGGGTGAATGCGTTTCCTCTCGATTCCGATCGGCTTCGTGGTGCCGCATAGAATGGAAGCGGAGGGAAGATCATTCATGAAGTTCCACATCGAGACTTGGGGTTGCCAGATGAACGACCACGACAGCGAAAAGCTGTCGGGCATGCTGGTGAGGGAAGGGCATGAGGCAGTGGGCTCGGTGGCGGAGGCGGATCTGGTGCTGCTCAATACCTGCAGCATCCGTGAAAAGGCCGTGCACAAGGTGCATTCCCAGCTGGGGCGGTTGCGGGAGCTGAAGGCGCAGCGCCCTTTGCTCATCGGCGTGGCGGGGTGTCTCGCGCAGCAGGAGCAGGAGGCTCTTTTCAAACAGGCGCCCCATGTGGATTTCGTGCTGGGCACCATGGCCCTGCAGCAGCTTCCGCGCCTGCTGGAAGAAGCCAAGGCCGGGCGGCGGGTCATGGATACGGCGGAGTATCCCGACAATCATCTCTTTCCGCCGGAAGTGACCCAGCGGCGCAGCACGGCCAAGGCGCTGGTGACGATCATGGAAGGCTGCGACCACGCCTGCACCTATTGCGTGGTGCCCACCACGCGTGGGCCGGAGCGCAGTCGTCCCGTGGCCGATATCCTCGACGAAGTGAAGCTCATGGTGGAGCAGGGCTTCCGGGAAGTGGAGCTGCTGGGCCAGAACGTGAACAGCTATGCAGGCGGCTGCAGTTTCGCCGAACTGATCGAACGCGTGTCGGAAGTGGATGGCCTGGAGTGGATTCGCTTCACCACCAGCCATCCCATGAACTTTACGAGGGAACTTGGCCGCACCCTGGCCACCAATCCCAAAGTCGCGCCCTTCTTGCATCTGCCCATCCAGAGCGGATCAAACTCCGTTTTGAAGCGCATGCTGCGGGGCTATACGGTGGAAGAGTATCTGGAGCGCCTGGGCTACCTGGGCGAAGCCCGCGAACGCTTCGCCATCTCCACGGATTTCATCGTGGGCTTTCCCGGCGAAACCGACGAGGATTTTGAAGGGACCATGGCGGTGCTGGAGCAGGTGCGTTTCGATGCTTCGTTCAGCTTCATCTACAGCCCGCGCCCAGGCACGCCTGCCCTGCGGTTGAGCGACGATATTCCAGCCCAGGTGAAGGCCCAGCGGTTGGCGCGGTTGCAAAAACGGCAAACGGAATTGACCCTGGCCAGCCATGAAAAGGCCGTGGGGAAGATCCTTGAGGTGCGCGTGGAGAGTCTGACCGTTACGGAACAAGGCCATTGGCTGGCTCGCACGGGGCGTTGGGAGAACGTGCATCTGACCGTGGGCGCGGGCCGGACGCTGCCCTTCGGCAGCCTTGTGCGAGCCCGCATCACCGGTGCGGGGCCTCATTTCCTGCGCGGGGAATTGGCCTAGAGCAGATCCTCCAGGGCCTCCTCCAGCTTCGGGAACCGGAAGGCGAAATCCCAAGCCTGAGCCTGTCGCGGCAGCACATAGGCCCCTTGCAGCAGCATGGTCTCCGCCATCTCGCCCAAGGTGAGCTTCAAGGCCGATGCCGTGAGCCACGCGGGAACGGGCCAAAGGGGACGGTTGAGGCGCCGCGCCACCAGGCGCATCAGATCGAGATGGCTGCGGGGATCCGGGGCGGTGGCGTTGACGGGGCCGTGCCAAGCGGGGTTGAAGAGGGCCTCCTGCAATAGCGAAGCGAGATCGTCCAGATGGATCCAGCTGACGCCCTGGCGGCCATGACCCAGGGCCGCGCCTGCGAAAAGGCGCACAGGCTTTGCGAGCTTGGGCAGGGCTCCGCCATTGCGAGCCAGCACTACCCCCAGCCGTGGGGTCACCACCCGCACGCCAAGGCGCTCGGCTTGCTCCGCTTCGGCCTCCCAATCGGCGCAAAGACGGGCCAGAAAATCAGTGCCCATGGGTGCCCGCTCGTCGATGGGCGTTCCTTCCACCGCTCCGTAGTAGCCGATGGCGCTGGCGTTTACCAGCACCTTGGGGGGAGAGGCCACCGCAGCCATGGCCTCCACCAAGCGTTTCGTGGGGCCCAGGCGGCTTTCCGTCAGTTGCCGCTTGCGCGAGGCGGTCCAGCGGCCCTGGGCGATGCCTTCGCCCGTCAGATTGACCACGCCGAAGGCACCTTCCAAAAGCTGGGGCAAGGCGCTCCACGGGTGGAAGCTGAGGCGGGCGTGGGAGGAAGACCTGGGGGAACGGGTCAATACCTGGATTTCAGATTGGACCGATGCCTCGCT
>JAJTBC010000302.1 GCA_021287085.1 Bacillota bacterium
CCTGGAACGCGGAGGGACGCCATCAGGGCCAAGGGTTTGATATTCCGCTTTCCGAGGTGGGGCTGGACCAGGCCCAGGCCCTGGCCCAGCGGCTGAAGAATCAGTCCTTCCAGCGAGCCGTGGCTTCGCCGCTGCTGCGGGTCAAACAGACCGCCGAGCGGGAGCTGGAGGGCCACGATCTGCCGTTGATCCTGGACCCCGATCTCATGGAAATCGCCCACGGCGCGTGGGAAGGCCGCCTGGCTTCGGACATTCAGCACTCGGAACCGGAATTGCGGCGAGCCTGGCGGGAAGCGCCCCATACGGTGCGCCTGCCCGGCGGGGAAACCCTCCAGGAAGTGCAGGCACGCATGGGAAAAGCCCTGCATCGGGCCTGCGAAGGACTGGGCGAAACCGACACGCTGCTGATGGTGTCCCACGATGGGGCCAATCGCACCTTGCTCTGCCGGATCCTGGGCCTGCCTCTGGCCCGGTTGTGGGCCTTTCATCAAGCCCCCACCACCCTGAACCTGCTGGAAGGCCCCGATCCCGAGCGGCTGTCCCTGGTGCGCCTCAACGACGCCACCCACCTGGTGCCCCTCTTCGGCGAAGCCGTTCATCGCAAACTGTGATTTCTGACGCTATTCCTACCAGCCGGGCGGAATCTGGGCGAAAATGAACGGCGCAAGCCACTCTGTTCCTCACGTTCTTTTCTGGGAGAACCTACCTATGGCTCAGATCAAGCCCTTCCAAGCCTACCGGCCGAAGCCGGACCTCGCGGCCCACGTGGCCTCGGTGCCTTACGACGTCATCAACACGAAGGAAGCCAGGGAACTGGCCAAGGGCAATCCCTCCTCCTTCCTGCACGTGGGCCGCCCCGAGATCGATCTTCCCGAAGGCATGGACGAGCATGACGACCAGGTGTACGCCAAGGGCGTGGAGAATCTGAAGAAGTTCATCGCCGAAGGCACGCTCTACCAGGATTCCAAGCCCTGCCTCTACGTCTACCAGCAGAAGATGGGCGATCACGTGCAGGCTGGCCTGGTGTGCCTCTGCTCCGTGGAAGAGTACGAAAAGAACCTCATCAAGAAGCACGAATACACCCGCAAGGACAAAGAGGACGACCGCACCCGCCACGTCACCGAGCAGAACGCCAATGCCGAGCCCGTGTTCCTCACCTACCGCGCCGTGCCCTACATCGATCATGTGATCGACACCGTGCGCAAGGCCAAGCCCGACTACGACGTGGTGACGCCCGACGACATCGGCCACACCGTGTGGACCATCAAGGACGAAGTGGTGATGGGCGAACTGGTGGCCTTCTTCAACGGCGTGCCCGCGCTCTACATCGCCGATGGTCATCACCGCACCGCCGCCGCCATCCGCTATGGCCAGGCCCGCCGTGGCGCGGCTGGCAAGGGCACCGGCGACGAACCCTTCGAGTTCTTCATGGCCGTGGTGTTCCCCCACAACCAGCTCAAGATCCTCGACTACAACCGCGTGGTGAAGGATCTCAACGGCCTCACGCCGGAACAGTTCCTGGCCAAGGTCGGCGAAAAGTTCGAGATCGCTCCCGCCGCCCAGGCCCAGCCCGACAAGGCCGCCAGCTTCGGCATGTTCTTCCAGGGCCAGTGGCATCGCCTCACCGCCAAGGTCGGCACCTTCCCCGCCAATGACCCCGTGAAGAGCCTCGACGTGAGCATCCTGCAAGATAACCTGCTGAACCCCATCCTCGGCATCCAGGATCCCCGCACCGACAAGCGCATCGACTTCGTGGGTGGCATCCGCGGCACCAAGGAGCTGGAAAAGCGCGTGGCTGAAGGCGCCGCCGTGGCGTTCGCCATGTTCCCCACCAGCCTCGATCAGCTCATGGCGGTTTCCGACGCCGACCAGATCATGCCGCCCAAATCCACCTGGTTCGAGCCCAAGCTCCGTTCCGGCCTGCTGGTGCGGGTCTACGAAGGCTGATTCCTTCCTTTCATTCCTTTTCCCACCACCCCTCGACAAGGCCAGAAGCGCATTGCCAGCGGCCTGAGGTGAAATCACTGGAGGTGATGTCATGAAGATTCTCATTGCGGACGCCTTTGACGCCAAGCTGCCGGAGCGCCTCGCGGCCTTCGGCGAGGTCAGCACCGACATGGCCACGCTGGGCGAAGCCGAAGCGCTGCTCATTCGCTCCAAGACGACGGTGAACGCCGAACTGCTGGCCAAGGCCCCCAAGCTGAAGCTGGTCATTCGCGGCGGCGTGGGCATGGACAACGTGGACAAGAAGCTCTGCGCCGAAAAGGGCATCAAGGCCGTGAACACCCCCAAGGCCAGCAGCGTGTCCGTGGCGGAAATGGCCATGGCCTTCATGGTGGCCATCCCCGCGCGGCTCATCGAAGCCCACATGGCCATGAAGGAAGGCAAGTTCCCCAAGAACGAGCTGAAGCGCACCGAGCTTTTCAAGAAGACCCTGGGCCTCATCGGCGCGGGCAACATCGCCACCGAAGTGGCCAAGCGCGCGGCCGGTTTCGGCATGAAGGTCATCGCCTTCGATCCCTTCGTCAAGAGCCATCCCGAGATGCAGATGGTGGGCAGCCTCGATGAACTGGTGGCCCAGGCCGACGTGATCAGCATGCACACCCCTCTCACCGACGACACCAAGGGCATGATCAACGCGGCCCTCATCGCCAAGATGAAGGACGGCGTCATCCTCGTGAATACCGGCCGCGGCAAGTGCGTGGTGGAAGCCGATCTCAAGGCTGCGCTGGAAAGCGGCAAGGTGCGCGCCTACGGCACCGACGTGTGGTTCAGCGATCCTCCGCCCGCCGACAGCCCCATTCTCTCTGCCCCCAACGTGTTCATGGCCCCGCACCTCGGCGCCAGTTCCAAGGAGAACCTCGGCCGCATCGGCGACGAAGTGGTGGCGATCCTTTCCGAGTTCAAGGCCTAGTCATTCTTCAAGGAGATTCAACATGACCAATCGCGTGATCAACTTCTACGCAGGGCCCGCTGGCTTGCCGGTGGACGCCCTGAAGCGCGCCCAGGACGAGCTGCTGGATTTCGCAGGCACCGGCATGTCCGTGATGGAAATCAGCCACCGCGCCAAGGAATACGATGCGGTGCACGAGGAGGCTCTCGCCCTCACCCGCGAGCTGATGGGCATTCCGTCCAATTTCAAGGTGCTGCTGCTCCAGGGCGGCGCCCATCTTTCCTTCGGCATGATTCCTTTGAACCTGCTGCGCAAGGGCCGCAAGGCCGACTACATTACCACCGGTAATTGGGCGGAAAAGGCCTTCAAGGAAGCCAAGCTCGTGGCGGGCGACAACGTGCGCGAAGCCGCCAGCACCAAGGCCGAGAAATTCGCCCGCCTGCCCAAGGCCAGCGAACTGCAGATCAATCCCGAAGCCGCCTTCGTGCACTTCACCTCCAACAACACCGTGGAAGGCACCCAGTGGCATGACTTCCCCAAGACCGACAAGCCCTACGTCTGCGACATGTCCTCGGACATCATGTGGCGGCCCTTCGACGTCAACCAGTTCGGCATCATCTACGCCGGCGCCCAGAAGAACCTCGGCCCCAGCGGCGTCACGCTCGTCATCATGCGCGACGATTTCCTGGAGATGTGCGAGGCCCAGGACCTGCCCAGCTACCTGCGCTTCAAGATCCACGCCGAGAAGAACAGCCTCTACAACACCCCGCCCACCTTCGGCATCTACATCCTGCGCAACGTGCTGGCCTACAACAAGAGCATCGGCGGCCTGAAGGCCATCGAAGCCAACAACCGCAAGAAGGGCGAACTGCTCTACGGCTGCCTCGACAAGCACGCGGGCTTCTACAAGTCCTTCGTGACGGAAAAGGCCGACCGTTCCCTCATGAACGTGGACTTCTTCCTGCCCAGCGAGGAGCTCACCGCTACCTTCGTGAGCGAAGCCAAGAAGAACGGCATGGTGGGCCTCAAGGGCTACCGCGACATCGGCGGCATCCGCGTGTCCACCTACAACGCCGTCACCGTGGACAACGTGAAGACCCTGGTGGACTTCATGGAAGAGTTCGCAAAGAAGAACGGATAGGTTTTCCCGCTATCCTGCCAACGGGCTTTCCCCTGGAGAGCCCGTTGGTTTTTTCGGAGGCGCTCATGAATGCAACCTTGCAGGGAGGACTCATCCTGGGCCTCTCCGTGGCCGCGTGGTCGTACCTCATGGGCCTCACCGGCTGGTACCGGGATCCGGCCAAGGCGGCGCTGTTCTGGATGGTGATTCCCATCCAGATTTTCATCGTGGTATGGACCCTGCAACGCACGGCGCCGCGCTACGGCTACGCCCGACAGGTGGTGCAGGGCGTAGCCCTTTCGGTGATCGCCTCGCTGCTCATCTTCGGCGCGAGCCTGCTCCTCACCACCGTGATCTTCCCCGACTACTTCAAGGATCTCGAAGCCCTGGGGCGCCTGAAGATGGCGGAGCACGGGCTCTCCCCAACCGAAATCGAAAAGGTCATCCGAGAATCGGCCTCTCGGCAAAGGCCCTTGCCCCAAGCCTTCGCCGGGGTCCTGGGCACCTGGGTCACGGGCCTCGTCACGTCCCTCGTGACTGCCGTCTTTTATCGGCGCAAGGACTAGACAACAAGCCTCAAGGCCTTCACTTCCGCACGAAGTGGCAGGTGTAGCCTCCGGGATGCTTCTGGAGGTAGTCCTGGTGGTATTCCTCGGCGCTCCACCAGGGACCGGCGGCGGTGATCTCCGTGACGATGGGCTTCTTCCAGAAACCCGAAGCGTCCACCTCGGCCTTCACCTTTTCGGCGATGCGCTTCTGTTCGGCACCGTGGTAGAAGATGGCGCTGCGATAGGACGCGCCGAGGTCGTTGCCCTGGCGGTTCATGGTCGTGGGGTCGTGCATGGTGAAGAAGAAGCGCAGCAGGGCTTCGAAACTGGTCTTGGCGGGATCGAAGCGGATCTGCACCGCTTCGGCGTGCCCCGTGTCGCCGCCCTTCACGTCCTCGTAGCGGGGGTTCGCCAGGGTGCCACCGGTGTAGCCCACTTCGACATGCAGCACGCCGGGTTCCTGGCGAATCAATTCCTCCATGCCCCAGAAGCAGCCACCGGCCAAGGTGGCGATGGCCTCCACGGCGGGGGCAGCCTTCCCGAAAAGCGGCAGGAAGGAGCCATAGCCTTCCTTCTCCAGAGCCTCCACGGGAATGAAACGCAGGGAGGCGGAATTGATGCAGTAGCGCAGCCCGCCGCGATCCTTGGGGCCATCGTCGAACACGTGCCCCAGATGGGAATCGGCCTTGTCGGAGCGCACTTCGGTGCGGATCATCCCGAGGGTGGTGTCGCGCTTCTCCACGAGACGAGTGCCTTCCACGGGCTTGGTGAAGCTGGGCCAGCCGCAGCCCGAATCGAACTTGTCCTTGGAGGAGAAAAGCGGCTCACCGCTCACCACATCCACATACAAACCTTCCCGATGCTCGTTCCAGAACTCGTTCTGGAAGGGCGGCTCCGTGGCGGCCTCCTGGGTTACGCGATACTGCATCGGCGTCAGCCGTCCCTTCAGCTCCGCCTGTTTCGCTTCGGTCTTGTTCGGTTCCGTCATGGTGTTCTCCTTTCGTGGACTCAGCGCGGCCAGGGCCAATCCCGCCGCCAACAGCGCCAGCGCGATCCACCGCCAGGCCTTGAGCATCGTCCATCTCCCTTCCCTGTCTAGGATGCTCTCAGGAGGGCACGAATGTACACAAAGGAAAGAAAAAAGGAATCCGGGCTCGGCTTCGGTCCTATCCGAAGAACACCGATTTCAGGAGCAGCAGGTTGAGGAAGATCACCACCCCTGCCACGATCCAGAGCAGCCATTTTTCAAGGCCGCTGTTGGCGTAGGCTCCCATGACGCGGCGGGACGAGGTGAGGCTCAGTTGCAGCACGATGGTGATGGGAAGCTGGATGCTGAGCAGCACTTGGCTCAACACCAGGGCTTGAAAGGTGTCCGTGAAGAAAAACACGGCGGCCAAGGCGGGCAGCAACGTCAATAACACCCCCCACCGGGTGTGAGGTTCGCCGATCTCGTAGGGTTTCCGGAAGAGCCCCGCAAAGATGCTGCCTCCGGCCATGCCTGCCGTGACCGATGACGCGATGCCCGCGCAGAGCAGCGCCAGCGCAAAAACAACGGCCGCCCCATGGCCCAGGATGGGGCGCAGCATGGCCTCCGCCTGCTCGAGGGATTCCACCCGCAACCCGCGCTGGTGGAACGTGGCCGCGGCCAGGAGGATCATGGCGCTGTTGATGGCCCAGCCCACGATCATGGAAATGAGCGTATCCACGAACTCGAAGCGCAGATGATGGCGGATCGCGTCATCCCCCTGCAGATTCCACTGGCGGCTCTGGATGAATTCCGAATGGAGGAAGAGGTTGTGGGGCATCACCACCGCGCCCAGCACGCTCATAACGATGGTGATGGCCTGGGGCGGCAGGCTGGGCTTCACCCAACCCACCAGGGCCGAGGGCCAATGGAGCTTCACCAGCAGCAATTCAAAAAGAAAACCCAGGCCGATGAGCGATACGAAGCCCACGATCAGTTTTTCGATGCGGCTGTAGCGGTTGAGCAGCAGCAGCGCAGCCACGACCACCGTGGTCAGGCAGGCTCCGAGTTTGAGCGGAAGGTGGAAGAGCATGCCCAAGGCAATGGCGCCGCCCAGGATTTCCGCAAAGGCCGTGGCCATGGCCGCCAGCACCGCGGAGCCCAGCGCAGGCCGAGAAACCCACGCGGGCAGATGCTCCGTGGCGGATTCCGAAAGGCAAAGGCCCGTCACGATGCCCAAGTGCGCCGCGTTGTGCTGCAGCAGGATCAGCATGAAGGTGGAGAGGGTCACCACCCACAACAGTTGGTAGCCGAACTGCGCCCCGGCGGCCACGTTGGAGGCCCAGTTGCCGGGGTCGATGAAGCCCACCGCCACCAGCATGCCCGGCCCCAGAAAACGCAGGGGACTGAGCGCCTGAGCCCAGGGCCCTCGAAGGCGGAGATGATCCCGGAGTTTCGAACCGACAGCCATGGCCCCATTTGAACACGGGCTTCATACTAGGGAGGAATCCTGGAGATTTCCCATGACTGCGCCCCTTGCCCTGACTCTCGACGCCACCGAAAAAAAGGCCCTGCTGGATCGCTTCCTCCGCTACGTGCAGGTGGACACCCAAAGCGACGACGAGGCCACCTGTTTCCCTTCCACGGAGAAACAGAAGGATCTGTCGCGGATGCTGGTGGAAGAACTGAAGGCCCTGGGCTGTCTTGACGCGGCCATGGACGAATGGGGCTATGTGTTCGCCACGGTGCCTTCCAACCTGCCCAGCGATCATCCAGCCCACGGCAAAGTACCGGCCCTCGGCTTTGTGGCCCATGTGGACACCTATCCCAGCACCCCCGGCGGCGGCGTGAAGCCCCAGGTGGTGGCGCCGTACCAGGGCGGGGATCTCATGCTGACGGGCACAGGTGACCGCATCGCCGCCGATACGCCCCATCTGGCGCGCTGCCTTGGCCACACGGTGATCCACACCGACGGCACCACGCTGCTGGGCGCCGACGACAAGGCAGGGGTCGCCGAAATCATGACCATGGTGGCTTGGCTGAAGGCCCATCCCGACTTCCTTCACGGCGAAATCCGCATCGGCTTCACCCCCGACGAGGAAGTAGGGCGCGGTACCGAGCATTTCAACGTGGAAGCCTTCAAGGCCCGCTATGCCTACACCCTGGATGGGTCCGAACTGGGCGAGATCGAGGACGAAACCTTCTGCGCCGATACCGCCATCGTCACCATCAAGGGTCACGATGTGCATCCCGGCTACGCCAAGAACGTGATGGTCAACGCCGTGCGCGTGGCGACGGCGCTGGTGGAACGGCTGCCCCAGGAGCGCCTGCCTGAGACCACCGAAGGCCGCGAACCCTACCTGCATCCCTACCAGATCAGCGGCGGCGTGTCCCAGGCCGAAGTGAAGCTGCTGGTGCGGGCCTTCACGGAAGAGGAACTCACAGAACGGGAAGATTCCCTGCGCCGCGCCATGGACGAAGTGCGCTCCCTCTTCCCCAAGGCCCAGTTGGATCTGGAGATCAAGACCTCGTACCGCAACATGGCCTATCCCATTTCCCAGGATCCCAAGGTGCTGGATTACGCCCTCGAAGCGGTGCGCCGCCAGGGCATCGAACCCATTCGCAAGGCCATCCGCGGCGGCACCGATGGCAGCCGCCTCTCCTTCATGGGCGTGCTGACGCCCAACGTCTTCGCCGGGGGCCAGAGCTTCCACTCCGTGAAGGAATGGGTTTCCCTGGAATGGATGGCCGCCGCCGTGGGCGTGGCCCTGCAGATCAACGCCGTGTGGGTGGAGAAGTCCCGGTAGCACCTGGAATGCACGAAGACACGAGGCCCCAGGAAAAATCCCGGGGCCTCGTGCCTTTACCTTAGATCGAACGGATTCGTCGGTCCTGCGCAGATGGCCTGCTGACGCGGGCCTTGGCCCACTGCCACACCTTCTTCCACCGGAAATCGTCGAGGATATCGAAGAACACGGGAATGACGATGAGGGTGAGCAGCGTGGAGGTGATGATGCCGCCCACCACCGCACGGGCCATGGGCGCGCGCATTTCGGCGCCCGCGCCCAGGGCGAAGAAGAGGGGCAGCATGCCGCCGATCATGGCGAAGGTGGTCATCAGAATCGGGCGCAACCGCGTGAGGCCCGCTTCGATGATGGCTTCGCGCCGGGATTTGCCTTGTTCGCGCATAAGCTGCAGCGCGCGATCCACCAGCAGAATGGCGTTCTTCGTCACCAAGCCCATCAAGAGAATCAGACCGATCTGGGTCATCATGCTCATGGGATCGCCCGTGACCAGCAGCATCAGCACCATGCCCACCATGGAAAGCGGCAGACTCAGCATGATGGTGATGGGCAGCTTGAAGCTTTCGAACTGGCTGGCCAGCACGAAGTAGATGAAGAAGATCGCCAGCAGCAGCGCCGTGGCCATGTAGCCCGCGGTTTCCGCGTTGTTGCGGGCCTGACCGATGAAGGCCACGCTCACACCGTTCGGCAACTCGCCCTTCTTCGTCATCTCATTGATACCCTGCTGCAACTCGCCCACCACTTCCTGCAGGGTCTTGCCTTCCTTGTTGGCGGAAAGCAGAAGCTGCGCCTGAAGCTGCCGCCGCTGCAGCTTGGCGGGGGCCAGGGTTTCTTCGAAATGAGCCACGTTGGCCACTTTCACCATGAGGTTGTTGCCCGCCTTGTCCTTCTTGGTGGACACCAGGTTCATGTCGGAGATGATCTCCGGCCGGGAACGGGCCTCGTCGGAAAGGCGCACGCGCACATCGTACTGCTCGCCGGAAGTGGGGTCTTCGAATTTCGCCACGTCCAAGCCGTCCACCATGGGGCGAACCACACCGGCCAAAGCCGAGGGCGACACGCCCAGATCCGAGGCGCGACGGCGATCCACCGTGAGCCGCAATTCGGGCTTGCCCAGATCGCGGCTGCTGGTGATATCCACGGCGCCGGTGATGCGCTGGAAAAGGGCGCGGACCTTGGGTTCGGCCAGTTCCACCGCATGGCGATCGGGGCTCAGGATGCCCACGTTGAAGGGCTTGTCGTCGCCCATATCCGCCACGGGACCGATGCCGATTTCGGCGCCAGGAATGCTGCGGAACTGTTCTCTTAATTCGCGGCGAAGCCTGGTATGACCAGGTCTGCGGCCTTCCTTGAGCTTTACGTACACCTTGCCTTCGTTGATGGTGCCGAACAGCCCCGTGCCGATGGTGGTGTAGGTGAGGTCCACGTACTTGTTGTCGTGCAGCACTTTTTCGATGGCCTCGGCCTTGGCGCGAGTGGCTTCCAGGGTCGCGCCGGGCTCGGTCTTGAAGCTCACCTGCATATCGCCACGGTCGAAGTCGGGCATGAAATCACTGCCCAGCAAGCGGATCAGCAGGATGGCAGCCACAAAGCTGCCGAAGCCCACGACCATCACGGTCTTCTTGTGATCCAAGGCCCAGCCGATGGCGCGGCGGTACAGCTGTTCCCACTGATCCAACTTCACGTTGAACCAATCCACCGAACGCATGATGAGCGTGCGATTGGCCTTGTGGCTTTCCAGATACCCGGGCACATGCTCGGGATCGGGCCACACGGCGCTGAGCATGGGATCCAGCGTGAAGCTCACGAAGAGCGAAATGGCCACGGCGAAGGCCACCACGATGGCGAAGGGAAAGAAGAAGCGGCCCACGATGCCGCCCATGAAGGCCACGGGCACGAACACCGCCAGTAGCGAAAGGGTGGTGGCGATGACCGCCGGGCCGATTTCCGCCGTGCCTTCCCGGGCCGCCGTCACGTGATCCTTGCCCATTTCCGCATGGCGCGTGATGTTCTCCCGCACCACGATGGCGTCGTCGATGAGGATACCAATCGCAAGGCTGAGGCCCATGAGCGTCATGGTGTTCAGCGTGAGATCCAGGGCCTTCATGATGACGAAGGAACCGATCACCGACACCGGCAGCGTGAGGCTGGTGATGAGGGTGCTGCGCCAGCTTTTGAGGAAGAAGAACACGATGATGATCGTGAGCACGCCGCCCAGCAGGATGGCCACTTTCACGTCCTCCACCGCGTCGTTGATGAATCGGCTGTAGTCCTTGGCAATGACCACCTGCACGCCCTGCTTTTCGAGATCGGGCTTCAGGCGCGTAAGGGCCGCTTTGACTGAATCGGCCATGGCCACGGTGTTGCCGCCGATCTGCCGCTGGATATCCAGGGCCACGGCATTCTCGCCATCCAATCGGGCCAGCGAACGCTTTTCCTTGAAGCCGTCCACCACTTTCGCCACTTCGCGCAGTTCGATGGGACGACCTTTGGAGTTGCCTACGATGACGCGTTCGAAATCGCCCACCTGCCGGGCCTTGGCATCCACGCGCACCGCCACTTCGCGGGTGTCCTGCAGCAGATTGCCCGAAGGCACGGCGCGGGTGTCGTTGCCCAACGCGCCCATGACCTGCTGGATGGTGACGCCCACGGCTTCGAGGCGAGCCGGGTCCACCTGCACGAGGATCTCGCGCTTGCTTTCGCCCACCATCACCACACTGCCCACGCCCTGGATGTTCTCCAGGCGGCGCTTCAGGTATTCCTCGCCGATGCGGGAAAGCTCTTTGTCGTCGAGCTTGGGATGGCCTTCCACCGTGCGCAGCACCAGCGACATCACGGGCAGCTGGGCGGGGTCCATCTTCTGCACGATGGGCTCCTTGATGCTATCGGGCAGGTGCTGGCGGATCTGGCCCAGCTTGGAGCGCACATCCTCCATGGCCTTGTCCACGTCCCGTTCGAGCTGGAATTCCACCACCACCACGCCGATGCTGTCCTGGCTGGTGGAGGAGATTTCGCGCACTTTCTCGAGAGGGTTCAGCGCTTCTTCCACCTTCTTCACCACGTCCT
>JAJTBC010000306.1 GCA_021287085.1 Bacillota bacterium
CCGCAACCATCTCCATCACCAGCTTTTGGATCGCCTGCCTTTCCTGCGGCAGTGCGCCGTGCTGATCCTCTGGCTGCTTTCGGCGGGAACCGCAGCCGGCGCCTACGCCCAAGGCGCATGGCGCGTGATTCCATGGGTTTCCTTGCTAGGCATCCTCCATCTGGTGGGGGTATTCACCTACCTCACCCTTCGGGAGCATCGCCGCCTTCGCGAGAATTCCCAACCTTCGCCCATGGTATAGTTGATCTTTCGTTTTCCCTGCCGTGACCTCTGCAGGAAGCCCACCCCCATTCGGAACGGTGGAGGGTTTCATGGAGCGATCACGGTTGGGCCTTTCGGGGCGCGGCCCCAGGAGCTCTCATGAATCAACTCTCGTTCTCTCCCACCACCGTCAGCCTGGATCTGGGCGACGCTCCCTTGACCCTCGAAACGGGCCGCATCGCCAAGCAGGCGGCGGGTTCCGTCATCGTGCGCCAGGGCGACACCATGGTCCTGGTGGCCGTGGCCACCGCCGATCCCCGCGAGGGCATCGACTTCTTCCCCCTTACCGTGGACTACCGCGAACCCGTGTTCGCCGCGGGCAAGATCCCCGGCGGCTGGTTCAAGCGCGAAGGCAAGGCGACCACCAAGGAAACCCTCACCTCCCGCCTCATCGACCGTCCGCTGCGGCCCCTGTTCGAGGAGGGCTACAACGGCGACACCATGATCACGGCCCAGGTCATCAGCTACGATGGCCAGCATGCGCCGGAAGTGCTGGCCATGGTGGGCGCTTCCGCCGCCCTCATCATCAGCGAAATCCCCTTCCACAACCCCGTGGGCGGCGTGCGCGTGGGCCGCGTCAACGGCCAGTTCGTGGTGAACCCCACCGTGGCCCAGCGGGCCGAGAGCGATCTCGATCTTCTGGTGGCGGGCACCGATGAAGCGCTCGTCATGGTGGAATGCGGCGCCCAGGAAGTGCAGGAAGCCGACATGGTGAAGGCCCTGGAATTCGGCCACCAGCAGATCAAGCGCCTGGTGAAGCTCCAGAAAGAGCTTCAGGCCAAGGCGGGCAAGGCCAAGATGGTGCCCGTGAAGCCCGAGACCAACACCGAAATCTACGACAAGGTGGCCGCCGCCTACGCCGAAAAGCTGTTCGCGGCCCTCACCATGAAGGTGAAGATCGAAAGCTACAAGGCCATCGACGCCCTCAAGAAGGAAGCCGCCAAGGAACTGGGCGGCGAGGACGGCAGCATGAAGGCCGACGTGAAGACCTGCTTCGACCTCCTCAAGGAAACCCTTTTCCGCAACGCCATCCTGCACAAGGGCGTGCGTCTCGATGGCCGTGCCTTCGACCAGATCCGCCCCCTGAACATCGAAGTGGGCGTGCTGCCCACCACCCACGGTTCCTGCCTCTTCACCCGCGGTGAAACCCAGGCCCTGGTCACCACCACCCTCGGCACCCTCGAAAACGTGCAGATCATCGACGGCCTCGAAGAGGAATACAAGAAAAAGTTCTACCTGCACTACAACTTCCCCGGCTACAGCGTGGGTGAGACCAAGCCCAACCGTGGCCCCGGCCGCCGCGAAATCGGCCACGGCATGCTCGCCGAGCGCGCCATCGCCGCCATGATGCCCAGCGCCGACCAGAACCCCTACACCGTTCGCGTGGTCAGCGACATCACCGAGAGCAACGGCTCCTCCAGCATGGCCACCATCTGCGGCGGCACCCTGGCCCTCATGGATGCGGGCATCCAGCTGAAGGCCCCCGTGGCGGGCGTGGCCATGGGCCTCGTGAGCGATGGCGAGAAGTTCGTGGTGCTCACCGACATCGCCGGTCAGGAAGACCACTACGGCGACATGGATTTCAAGGTGGCCGGCACCACCAACGGCATCACCGCCCTCCAGATGGACATCAAGATCGGCGGCATCACCACCGAGATCCTCACCAAGGCCCTCGAACAGGCCAAGAAGGGCCGCCTCGAGCTGCTGGCCGCCATGGGCTCCGTGCTGGAAGCGCCCCGCGCCTCCTTCGCGGCCAACGCACCCCAGATGCACAGCCTCCAGCTGCCCAAGGACAAGATCCGCGATGTCATCGGCAAGGGCGGCGCCACCATCCGCAACATCATCGAAGTGAGCGGCTGCTCCGTGAACATCGACGACGACGGCCTCTGCCAGGTCGCCGGTCCCACCCAGGAAAAGCTCCAGACCGCCCTCAAGATGATCGGCGACCTGATCCAGAGTGCTGAAGTGGGCGCCACCTACCTGGGCAAAGTCGCCAAAGTCACCGATTTCGGCGCCTTCGTGACTATCCTCCCCGGCGTCGATGGCCTGCTGCACGTCAGCGAAATGGCCCCCTACCGCGTCAAATCCCCCGCCGACGAAGTGAGTGAAGGCCAGGAAGTCATGGTCAAGGTCATCGGCATCGACGAACGCGGCAAGATCAAGCTCAGCCGCAAGGCCCTGATGGCCAAGGCTGAAAATGGCTCCGAGAACTCTTCGAATGAAGGATAATACCGCTCGATAAGAGCAATATTATATTGATCTGAGCATTACCACTGTCTTTTACTTTTTCTATTTGCATTCCATGCTGGCACACATTGGAACGTGTCACCACGGAATGCGAATATATTCAGCGCACTTCCAAGAATGCACTACGCGATTAACAATCAGATAGCCAGCCGGGACGCCGCCTCCAAAAAGGCGTGCTCCGAAAAACCGGAATGAAGCGGCAGTAAAACCATTGGATGAAAATCTTCGCGTGCTGCGTCACCGCTGCAATTCATACGACGCACGGACAGTCCACATTCTCCCCCAAGCAAGGAACTTCGAGGGATAGGCAACACACAAGGCAGCCTGCCTTCGTGGGGAGTGAAGGGACTTGCATGAAGCAGATCGGGACGATGTTTGGCCACGTGAGCCAATCGCCCCTGGATGGTTTCCGCGCGAGCATCCCAGAAAGCCACTCCTTCCCGTATGCTTTTGAGAACGGTTGCATCTGGGGCAAAATTCTGGAACTCAAGGTGATCCCAGGTGGGAGTCACGGTTGCGCTGGGGGTTGTTTCCTTCCAACGCAGGAACCCTTGGGAGGCATTGAAATTCGAGAAATTCCGAGTAAGCGGACGAAGCCGATCCGCCATTTCGCCTTTCGGCAGCAATACCAATCCGCCCCCGTAGGTTCCAAGAATCTTTGGGAGAGACACGATCTCTGCCATTCCC
>JAJTBC010000308.1 GCA_021287085.1 Bacillota bacterium
GAGCTGATGGCCGAGACGGCGAAACTCCTTAGCGTCC
The DNA here is from genome assembly GCA_021287085.1 of Bacillota bacterium. GTDB lineage: Bacteria > Acidobacteriota > Holophagae > Holophagales > Holophagaceae > JAYREN01. Next base: position 38 of record JAJTBC010000308.1, read on the forward strand.
ATGGAAAACCTCGAGAAAAAAACAGTCATCGATGGAAGGAATATTGTAAAGTTTCGAGAACGAATTTCCGTTGTTGTGATGTCCCTTTACGAAAGAAGTATGACCTGTCGCTACTTCCGATATGTTCTGGTGAGTTGTTTGGCCCTGTTGTGGGGCGCGGGGTGGCTTCAGGCGAACGAGCACTTCTTTTTTCGTACGTTCGATGAACGGCAAGGGCTGACCGAATCCACCATCACGGCCCTGGCGCAGGATCAGGACGGTTTTCTCTACGTGGGCACGGCCAGCGGTCTGTTTCGTTACGATGGCGGCCACTTCACGCTCATCCCACTCCGCGAGGAAGCCAAGGCGCCTTGGATCTTGAGCCTCATACGCCATCCTGCGGGGGGCATGTGGGTCGGCACCCTCAATGGGTTGGCACGGGTGAAAGGCTTTGAGGTCAGCTGGGCCACCTTCGAGGGTACGGACAATCGTCTGGACATCCACGGAATGGCCTTGGATGCCAAGGGAACCTGCTGGATTCCCAATCGCCGGGGGATGTTCACCCAGACGGGACCCTTGACCTTTGCCCTGGATCGCTCCACCACGGATTGGAACCCCAGGAACACCATCGCAGTCACCAATGGGCAACGGGACATCGTGGTGCTGGACGGTGATCTGGTGCTGCACCGCCGTGATACCCAGGGAACATGGATCCATCAAGGATGCCCCGAGCTGGGTGGGCGTCGGCCCATCTGCTTGACCCAGGATGCGAAGGGCAGGGTCTGGTGTGTGCTGGACGGGCAGATCTGGCGCACAGATCAGTCGGGAACACCTTTTCAACGACGGGTGGGATGGCTGCGCGGCGGGGTCACCAGCCAGACGGATTTCTTCCCCGATGACCAGGGCGGTGTATGGGTGCCTACGACGGAAGGCCTCTTCTACCTGGATGAAGGTCCGTCTGACCGAGTCGGTTACGCAGAAGGTTTGCCAGAGCAGGAGTTCAACCGAGTTTTTTGGGATGATCAGGGCTTTCTGTGGATCGGCGGCCAGGGCTTGCATCGCCGACTAGGTTGGGGCTGGTACAAGATTTCGAGTTTTCTGGACCATTCGGTGGGGTATCACCTTCGATCGGTGCATGTGGGTCAAATCTCAGGGCGCGTCTATCTCGGTTTCGAAGACGGCCTTCACCTCTTCGAAAAAGGCGCATTGGTTCAGATCAAAGGCACTGGCGCGGCCATCTTCAGCATGCAGGAGGATCAGGGCGGGAATCTGTGGGTCTCCACGGAGACCGATGGGTTCTGGCGCCTGCAGGCCGGTGCGCGAGCCTTGGAGCGGATTCCTGGACCTCCCGGAATCGCCAACGGCAAATGGACTCGGGACAAGAACGGCACTCTGTATCTCTTCGATGCCATGCAGGATGCCTTCAAGCTGATTCAGGAAGGCAAGACTTTGCGATGGGAGCCCATGAAAGTTCCCCTCTTGCCTGGGCAAACAGTGGTGTCCACGGCGGGGCTGGCCTTTGATGCCAACGGTGGGCTGTGGGCGGGGTCCTCCTGGGGTCTCCAGCATTTCAACGGCCTAGTCTGGCAGGCGATTACGACGAAGGATGGGCTACGTTCCAACGCTGTCGTTCAGATACTTCCGCTGTCCGACGGGTCCGTTTGGGTGCGCTACGAAGATCCCATCGGTCTGACTCGCTTAAGCTATGCCAACGGCCAATTCAAGGTGATGGAACACCTGAACGCGCCCGATCATCTGCCGATCGGCAATGTGCAGGACATGAAGGTGGACGGGCAGGGCCAGTTGTGGGTACTCACCAGCCAGGGCCTCGTGCGCCACTTTAACGCTAAATCCTTCCTCCTCAATCGTGCCGAGGGCTTCCCCCTGGGCATCTTCCAGGAAGGCAGCCTGGGCGTTGACTTTCACGGTGGCATCTGGGTGGCCACAGGGCGCTACCTGGTGCACAGCGCTTCAGGGGCCATTCCCGATAGCCTGCCGCCGCCCAAAGCCAGAATCACGTCTTTCGCCCATGCCCGCCAGGAGTGGCTGCTGCCCAGTCCGGCCCAATGGGGCGACATCGCTTTCCAGGACGCTTCGCTGACGTTCCGCGTGGCGACCTGGGGTTCGGAAGAAATTGGAAGCGAGAGGTTCCAGGTCTGGTTGGAGGGACATGAGGATGGATGGCGCGACACGATCCAGGACCACATTGTCTATCCTCGCCTGCGGGAAGGCACCTACACCTTCCATGTTCGGGCGGCGCGGCGTCTGGGGGAATGGGGTCCCGAAGATACGCTGAAGGTCCATATTCGGGCTCCCTGGTATCGCTCCTGGCCCGCCCTGGTGGTTTGGGCGCTGATGCTCGTTGCGGTCATCCGCACCTGGCTGGTGTTTCGTTTACGGCGGGTGCTGAACCAGCAGCGGAACCTCGAAGAAGAGGTGAAGGCCCGCACGGTGGAATTGAACCGTCTCAACGAAGCCCTGCTGGAACAGACCTTCATCGACCCGCTGACGGGTCTGAGGAACCGCCGCTTCCTCCAGTCCACCATCCACATGGACCTGCGGAAGTCCCTTCATCATTATCGATCCAGCGGTGCCAACGCTCGGCGGGGCGATCTCAAGAATCCCGATCTGATCTTCCTGATGGTGGACATCGATTTCTTCAAGAAGATCAACGATCGGTGGGGGCATAGCGCCGGAGACCTGGTGCTGGGGCAGGTGGCGGAGCTCTTGCGCAAGGCCATGCGAGACACCGACAACATCGTACGCTGGGGTGGCGAGGAATTCCTGGTGACCGCCCGGGATTCCAATCGGGTGGAAGGCGCCATGATCGCCGAGCGTATCTGCACTTTGATCCGCAACCACGCCTTCGTCATTCCTGGCGACCGCACCATCCCCGTGACCTGTTCCGTGGGGTTCGCGCCCTTCCCCTGCGACCCGGCGCGGCTTTCGGAATCCTCCTGGGAACAGGTGATCGATGTGGCCGACCACTGCCTCTACATCGCCAAGCTATCAGGTCGCAATGGCTGGGTGGGCGTTCAGGAAGCCTTCGATACCATGCCCTTGCCCTGGGAAAAGGCGGAAATCCAGGCGCTCTCCGAGGCGGGCCGCATCGAACTTCGGCACAGCGCCGAGAAGCTGACGTTTCAGTGATGGGAAGTTGAGGCCTTTGCGGCGGGAAGGTCAAGCACCGTGACCTTGCCGCTGCTCAGGTCGTAGAGCGCAGGCAGCACGCGCACCTTGCCTTTTTCCACCAGCTCGCGAAGGATCTCGCTGCGCGCCAGCAGGCTTTGGGCTTGGCGCAGCGTGTTGACGCGCTCCAGCTCCCGCATGTGCTCGGCGGGTTCCACGTTGGGATCCTCGGGAACGCTCTCCAGCAGCCCCACCATGGCCGCCTGAAGGGACCAGAGGTTGCCAGGCAGCGGCTTGCCGTGGGCCTCGGCCACCGCCTTCACTGCGCCACAGAACGTGTGGCCCAGCACGACCACCACCTTGGAGCCGAGATGCTCCACCGCGTATTCCACGGAAGCGATGCCCTGGAGATCGGGACAGTTGCCCGCTTCCCGAATGGTGAAAAGGCGCCCCAGCTCTTGATCGAAGATGAAGTTGTCCATGAGGCGACTATCGGAACAGGTGACGATGACCGCGAAAGGCGACTGCCCCTTGGCCAGGCTTTCGCGCAGGCCCGGGTCCTGGGCCGGAAAAACCGTGCGGGTGCGCCGCCCCTCCACGAAGCGCAGGTTGCCCTGCTTCAGCTCCTCCAAAGCGTCGGCGGGCGTGCGGATGTCGAAGGATCGGGAGCCTTCTGCCTTGGCCAGGGCCGCCTGAAGCCGGGCGTTTTCCGCGGCGAGCCGCGCATTCTCCGCCTGTAGTTTGGCAGGCTCGGATTTGGCCACGGGTGGTTTGGCTGTTTGGGCTTTGGTGGTGTGTGCCGGTTCCGGGTCAGAACTCGCAGCCGTTAGGCAAAGGGCCAGCATCCAAGGGAACATGGGAATCTCCCGCAAACCCCGTACATCGGCGCTTTTTCCGTTGGGCTTCAATCTCGGTCGAATCCCACAGGGGTTTCAATCTTCTGGGCCTTGGAACGGATGAGCCCCTGCGGGCTTCCAATTCATGGAGCCTTTCTTTCAAGGAGCACTCATGATCAGCCTCACCATGCAGAACGCGCTCAACGCGCAGATCAACGCCGAGCAGGCTTCGGCCCAGCTCTACCTGGCCATGAGCGCCCACTGCGACGGCAAGAGCTTCAAGGGCTTCGCCCACTGGCTGAAGGTGCAGGCGTCCGAAGAAACCATGCACGCCAACAAGCTCATCGACTTCCTGCTGGATCGCGGCGGCAAGCTGGAGCTTCGGGCCATCCCCGCGCCCCCTACGGAGTTCGGCTCCATTACCCAGGTGCTGGAAGCCACTCTGGCCCATGAAAAGGGCATCACCGCCAAGATCAACGCGCTTTTCGAGCTGGCCCGCAGTGAAAAGGACTACGCCAGCGAAATCGCCCTTCAGTGGTACGTGGCCGAGCAGGTGGAAGAGGAAGCCAACGTGGGCCAGATCGTGGATCATCTGCGAGCCGTGGGCGAGCAGGGCGGTGGCATCTGGTACTTGGATTCCAAGATGGGCAAGCGCGCCCTGGTGTAGGGCGACGCCTTCCAGCGACTACTTCTTCACCCTCCACATGGGGTGCTCGAAACTCAAATAAAGGAAGATGGCCCGTTCACCTTTGCTAGGGCCAACGCCAATGGGCATGGCGATGCCGGGCACGATCTGGAGACCATTCTCGAAATTGAGGGCGCAGCGCAGACCGGGGTTGATGAAGAAGGTATTCACGCGGTCCTTGAGCCTTGGTCCTGTGACGATTTCGCCACTGGAATAGACGAATTCCACCAGGGCATTGGCATTGGGATGAGCTAACCACACGAAGCTTTGCCCGAGATTCCAGGCCGAGATGCTGGCCCTGTGGCCGAGCGCGTTTTTGGCGTTGGGTGTATAAGTGGCGCCCACATTCGAGTGAGCTACGAGGGATTCCGACAACACAATGCTGATGGGCAGGCAGACCTGGTAGCCCAGGGCGCCATTGCCTCGCAACTGCTTTTCGTCGCCCGTGGGCAGGATGAGGGAGAAGCGCGGTGCGATGGCCACCTTGGCTTCCCCGTTGCCCAGGAGTTGATAGCGGTAGTTGAGGAGCACATCGCCCACGGCGCGTTTTCCATCCAGTGAAACCTCCATCCGTTGCCAGGGCAGCGTAAAACTGAGTTGATGCGTTTCATCTGGTACCGGCCATTCCTGGGAGAAGGTGTAGATCCAATCCTTGCTTTGCCGGTACTGGGTGAAAGTGCTGATGTGCTGGACCACTCCCGGTTCCTGGTTATAGGCCTCTTCAACGAGGAAGGAGTTGTCCTGGATGGGTTGAGGGTCTCCCTTCCGGGAGCTTTCCTGAGCCTCCAAAGCCGCGGTAGCGGCGAGGCATAAGCAGAAAAGAAAACGGCTTAGAGTCATGGTGTAACCTCGCGAACATCGGAATGATGTACGTTATGAGATAAAGTCTCAATTAGAACCATTCATCGAACAAGTCCTGCCGACGTTATTGTGGCCCCCATCACACTTTTGCATGCATTTTGCTGACCTCAGAATCGCAGCGGTGGGATAATTCGCCTAGAAGCATCGCAAACCGATGCACACAGGAGACTCGCGCATGTCCTCGCTTCGCACCGCCTTCCGGCTCACCTCCTTCGCCCTGCTGCTTGCGTTGCCCATGCGGGCCGACGAAGGCATGTGGACCTTCGACAATCTGCCCATGAAGACCATAAAGTCCACGTATGGCTTTGAGCCCACCCAGGCCTGGCTGGATCATGTGCGGCTCTCGGC
>JAJTBC010000134.1 GCA_021287085.1 Bacillota bacterium
GCCGAGGAAACGCTCGGAGGCATCCACCCACTTCACCTTCAGATCGAAGGGCGCGAAGGCCTCCTGCACGTGGGCCATCTCGTCCTTGCGCATGAGGCCGGTATCCACGAAGACGCAGGTGAGCCGGTCTCCAATGGCGCGATGCAGCAGCAGCGCCGCCACGCTGGAATCCACGCCGCCGGAAAGGCCCAGCACCACCGTGCCTTCGCCCACTTGGCGGCGGATATCGTCGATCTTCTGCTCGATGAAATGGCCCGCGTTCCAATCCAGGCTCATGTCGCAGACCCGCAGGAAATTGAGCAGCACCGCATTGCCATGCTGACTGTGGGTCACTTCGGGATGGAACTGGATGCCGAAGCGCCGCAAGGTCGGATGCTCCATGGCCGCCACGGGCACGCCCGGCGTGCGGGCCGTCACCACGTAGCCTTCCGGCGCCTGCTCCACGTGATCGCCATGGCTCATCCACACCACCTGTTCGGGATCGAGGCCATGGAACAGCACGCTGTCAGGCGAGGTTTGCAGCGTGGCTTTGCCGTACTCCCGCTTGGCGGCACGGTGCAGCTGACCGCCGAAATCCCGCGCCATGAGCTGCTGGCCGTAGCAGATGCCGAGGATGGGCACGCCCAATTCGAATACCGCCGGGTCCAGCGCAGGAGCGCCGGGCTCCAACACGGAATTGGGTCCGCCGGAGAGGATCACGCCCTTGAGGTCTGGGCCAGCGATGTCCGAAGCCTTGGCCTCCGGCCCGTACACCAGCCCGAAAGCGCCTAGTTCCCTCAATCTCCGCGTGATGAGCCGGGTGTACTGGCTTCCGTAATCGAGAATGGCGATGCGCTCGTGGTGCATGAAGGCTCCGTAGATGCCCTCAGAATACCGGATAGCGCCGGCCTATTCGGCTTTCTTGAACGACTCGTTGGTGGTCTGCAGCACCCAGGAGCGGCCTTCCTTGCGGTACAAGGCGTGTCGTTCCTTGGTATCGCCCACCTTCACGCCGTAGAGGGCCTGGAACACGGGAAAGTACGCCGTGGGCTGGGCCAAGCGGATCAGGTAGTTCACCTTGGCTCCGTCGCGGGTGGGCTCCATGCCGGTGACCTTCACGAATTCCGCCTGGGCCGCAGGAATCTCGACCCCTCGAAGGGCTGTACGAAAATCCTTGGGCGCCTGGGGCAGCGGCTTGAAGGTAAATCGCTCCTGGTTGCCCTCTTCGCTGCGGAACGTCGCGAACCAGCCATCCTTCGTGAGAAGTTCCTGCATTTTCAGCAACCGGGCGTGGTCGGTGCTGCCCTTCACTGCCAGCCTCGTATCCGGGACACGGATCATCACCGTCACGGGATAGTCCTTGCGGATATCCGAGGCGGCTTCCCGCTGACTGAGCTGGGAGGAACCGCAGGCGAGCGTAAGAATCAACGCGGAAGACACAAGAAGAAGTCGCATGGACATGATCATAGCTTGGGGCGCCGCGAACGTCGTGGGAAAAGCCATTCACCACGAAGGCACAAAGACCAAGGGATGTGGATGGCATCAGCTTTGTTCGGCGCTCGCATCTTCCGAGCCGACGGAATCACTAGGTTCTCCATACTCGGAGTCGAATCCACTTCCCATCCTTTTCATCCTGCCCATTCTGTTTTTTCTTGCCCTGGGCCTTGTGATGAAGTTCCTTTCCGGTGCGCCTAAACTGGAGCTTCACTCCTGAGAGGACTCCTGTGAATCCCACGTTCTTGAACCATCTCGAAACGGAAATCCAAAGCCTCAAAGATCAGGGGCTCTACAAGATCGAGCGCACCATCACCTCTCCCCAGCAGCCGCGCATGGTGGCCAACGGCAAGAAGGTGATCTGCCTGTGCGCCAACAACTACCTGGGGCTGGCCAACCACCCGGCGCTCATCAAGGCGGCCCAGGACGTGATGGACAGCCACGGGTTCGGCATGGCCTCCGTGCGCTTCATCTGCGGCAAACAGGACATTCACGAAGAGCTGGAACATAAGCTGGCGGCCTTCCTGGGCATGGAGGACGCGCAGCTCTACTCCAGCTGCTTCGACGCCAACGGCGCCATCTTCGAGCCGCTGCTCACGGAACAGGACGCCATCATTTCCGACGCCCTCAACCACGCCTCCATCATCGATGGCGTGCGCCTTTGCAAGGCCAAGCGTTACCGCTACGAAAACAGCGACATGGCCGACCTGGAAGCGCAGCTGAAGGAAGCCACGGCCACCTCCCGCTTCACGCTGGTGGTCACCGATGGCGTGTTCAGCATGGACGGCTTCATCGCGAAACTGCCCGAGATCTGCGATCTGGCCGAGAAGTACGGCGCCATGGTCATGGTGGACGATAGTCATGCCGTGGGCTTCATGGGCCAGCACGGACGCGGCACTCACGAGCATTGCGGCGTGATGGATCGCATCGATCTCCTCACGGGCACCTTCGGCAAGGCCATGGGCGGCGCCAGCGGCGGCTACATCGCGGGCAAGAAGGTGGTCATCGATTGGTTGCGACAGAAAGCGCGGCCCTATCTCTTTTCCAATTCCGTGGCTCCCAGCATCGTGGCTGCCACCCTGAAAACACTGGAACTGCTGGAGAGCAGCGGCGATCTCATCCAGCGGGTCCATGAGAATGGCCGCTATTTCCGGCAGAAGATGGAAGCCCTGGGCTTCACGCTGCAGCCCGGCGAGCACCCCATCGTGCCCGTCATGCTCTACGACGCCCCCTTGGCTCAGCAGTTCGCCGCCAAGCTTCTGGATGAAGGCGTGTACGTCATCGGCTTCTTCTTCCCCGTGGTGCCGAAAGGAAAAGCCCGCATTCGCACCCAGATGTCCGCCGCCCACACCAAGGAAGACCTGGATTTCGCCGTGGCCGCCTTCGAAAAGGTGGGACGGGAATTGGGCGTGATCAAGTAAAGGAAGCAGCGCCGCCGCTCGAAGAAAAACCTTTTCGAGGCTTGGCGTTCTGAATGTCTTTGTGATGATCCTTTCTTTCAAATAGGAGAAACCCATGCGAGCCCTGGTGAAAGCGGAACGCGCTCCCGGCCTGACGATGATGGAAGTTCCCGTTCCCGAAATCGGCCCCAACGAGGTGCTGATCCGCGTGCACAAATCCGCCATCTGCGGCACGGACATGCATATCTGGAACTGGGACGCCTGGGCCCAAAAGACCATTCCCGTGCCCATGCACGTAGGCCACGAGTACGTGGGGGTCATCGAGAAAGTGGGCAGCGCCGTGACCGGCTACAAGGGCGGCGAACGCGTCACGGGCGAAGGCCACATCGTGTGCGGCCACTGCCGCAACTGCCGCGCAGGCAAGCGCCATCTCTGCCCCAACACCGTGGGCGTGGGCGTGAACCGTCCCGGCTCCTTCGCGGAATACTTGGCCCTTCCGGCGGAAAACGTGTTCCCCGTGCCCGCCTCCATTCCCGATGACGTGGTGTCCATTTTTGATCCCTACGGCAACGCGGCCCACACAGCCCTTTCATTCGACATGGTGGGCGAAGACGTGCTCATCACCGGCGCCGGGCCCATCGGCATCATGGCGGTGGCCATCGCCAAGCATGTGGGCGCACGCAACGTGGTCATCACCGATGTGAACGACTATCGCCTCGACCTGGCGCGCACCTTGGGAGCCACCCGCGCCGTCAACGTGGCCAAGCAGAACCTGAAGGATGTGATGGCGGAACTGCACATGACCGAAGGCTTCGACGTGGGCCTCGAAATGTCGGGCAATGCCCAGGCCTTCCGCGGCATGATCGACGCCATGTCCAACGGCGGGCGCATCGCGCTGCTGGGCATTTTCGGCGAGGATGCCGCCATCGATTGGGGCAAGGTGATCTTCAAGGGGCTTTTCCTGAAGGGCATCTATGGCCGAGAGATGTATGAAACCTGGTACAAGATGACCGCCATGCTCCAAAGCGGCCTGGATATCAGCCCCATCATCACTCACCGCTTCCCCATCGACGACTTCCAGAAAGGCTTTGACGCCATGAACAGCGGCCGCAGCGGCAAGGTGGTGCTGGATTGGGGCGTGAAATAGTTTCTGCCATCTCGACCGCATAGACGGTCCAATTTTAGGAGGAGCAATGTTTCGTCGTTTTCGCAGTGCGTGGATCGTGCCTCTCTGCCTCGCGGGTCTGGCCTGTGGCGCGCCGCAGGTCGTACTGGACCGCAGCCGTAGTTGGGTTGAAAGCGACAAGGCCGCAGTCAAAATTGATATCAGTGGCAGTTGGGAAAGCGTGCAGAGCTATTTCGCGGGCGGCTGGGGTCCGGGCCAGTTCCAGCAGACCGATGGCAAAGTGATCGGTAGCCTCGGCCCCTACAACGTGGAAGGCCGCGTGGTGGGAAACAAAGTGCGCATGATGATCTACAGCGGGCGGCAGGTGTACACGGCGGAACTCGCGCTCAAAGGCGATACTCTCAGCGGCATCGCGTACCTCAACACGCTGCCCGATGATCCCAACGCTTACAAGGCGCCCGTGGAATTGCGGAGAGTCAAGAATCCGTGAAACTCGGATTCTGGCATTCGACTCCCACACTCAACCATTGAAAGAACAACGCCCAATGGAAGCCGTCGAAGTCGCGGATCGCTTTGACGGCTTCTTGGTATAAAGCCATGCTGAAAACGGGAGGAACCATGAGCCTTTTGCTGGCGGTGGATGTGGGCAACACCAACATCGTGCTGGGGGTGTTCGATGTCTCGACCAAGGGAGGCGGAACGCTGATGCACTCCTGGCGCCTCGCCACCAGCCGCGAGCGCACCATGGACGAATTCGGCGTCACCACCCTGGCGCTGCTGCGCCACGCCGGGCTCGAGGCCGAGCAGGTGCGGCACGTGGTCATTTCCAGCGTGGTGCCCCCCATGCACGCGGTGCTTCAAGCCTGGATGAAGGCCTATTTCCATGCCGAGCCGCTGTGGATCGAGCCCGGCATCAAGACGGGACTCAAGCTGCTCATCGACAACCCCGCAGAACTGGGCGCCGACCGTATCGTCAATGCCGTGGCGGGTTTGGAGCGATACGGTGCGCCGCTCATCGCCGTGGATTTCGGCACCGCCACCACCTTCGATATCGTGAACGCCAAGCGTGAATACCTGGGCGGCATCATCCTGCCCGGTCTCAAGATCGCTGCAGAAGCACTGTTCCAGCGGGCTTCCAGGCTTCCCAGGGTGGAGATCGCCGAACCGGAACGGCTCGTGGGCCGCAATACGGTGCAGGCCATGCAATCGGGTCTCTTCTACGGGTACGTGGGCCAGGTGGATGGCATCATGGCGCGGCTGCTGGAGGAGTATCCGGGCTCTGCCTGCGTCGCCACGGGTGGCCTCGCCAAAGTGGTGGTGCCCGCATCCAAGTATCTGAAAAACATCGAGCCCGATCTGACCCTGGAAGGGCTGAAGCTGCTCTGGCTGAAGAATCGCAAATGAAGCTCCTGCGATTCGGCCTGCTGGATTCCACCCAGTCCTTTCTGGCCCGTCATCCCGAACTGGGTTTTTGCGCCGTGATGGCCGAGGCTCAAACCCACGGGCGCGGCCAGGGCGAAAACCGATGGGAAAGCGCGCCGGGAGCGGGCCTTTGGCTTTCGGCGGCCCTGCCGCCTTCCTCTCTTGCGCCGGGCATCGTGCTGCAGCGAGCCATGGAAGCGGTCATCGAAGCCATCCACCAGACCGTGCCCTCCTGTCGCCTGGAGCTGGGTCTGAAGTGGCCCAATGATCTGGTGGCCTGGAAGGAAGGCCGTTTGGTGAAAGTGGGCGGCATCCTCGGGGAAACCAAAGGCGACCGGATGCTGCTGGGGCTGGGCGTCAACCTGAACGCCGCTCCTTCCCTGCCTCACCGCGTCATCGCCCCTGCTTCGCTTCGGGAACTGGGCGTCACCCCTGCGCCCGAACCCTTGGAATTGGCCCGCGCGATCCTCGCAGGCTGGGCGGATCTCTCGACGCCCCGACGCTGCGCCTTTCGCTGGCCTCGGGCGGGCGAAGCCATCCGATGGGACGAAGGCGAAGGGCGCTGCGAAGGGTGGCTGGAGGACGGGCGCCTTTCGGTGCGCAACGCTGAAGGGCTAGTGGCCTTGTGCGGCGGCGAAGTTCTTGGCTTCGCACCAATCATGCGAGACTACTGAAAAAGATCCGTTCCCCTTCGCTTTTAGGAGCTGCCATGGAACCCACGCAGGATGCCCCTTCACGCTTTCCCTCCAGTTTCTGGAGCGCCAACATCATCGAGCTTTTCGAGCGCGCGGCTTTCTACGCCATGGCGAGCTTCGTGGTGATCTACCTCGGCCAGATGGGCTTCGGCCCGGATTGGCCGGGCATCATCAACGGCCCGCTGCTTTGGGGAACGCTTTACCTCATGCCCATCTTCTCGGGCACCATGGCGGATCGCATCGGCTTCAAGCGGGCGCTGCTGCTGGCCTTCGGCGTGCTGACCCTGGGCTACTTCCTCATGGGCTCCCCCATCTGGTTCAAGTGGGGCCAACTGCACAGCGCCATGACCGATCACGTGACCGTGGGCTGGCAGATCTGGGTGACCATCATCATGGGCATTCAGCTCATCGGCTTGGGCGGCTCCTTCGTGAAACCTTGCATCGCGGGCACCGTGCAGAAGACCGCTGGCAGCCGCAAGACCCTGGGCTTTGCCATTTTCTACATGGTCATCAACATCGGAAGCGTGGTGGGGCGCATCGTGGCCTTCTTCGTGCGCAGCCGTCCAGGCTTCGATCTCAGCATCATCTTCGGCGTGAGCATGGCCGCCGCACTGTTGGCTTTCTTCCTGGTGCTCTTCTTCTACAAGGATCCCGACCTGGAGATGGGCGTCACCACCAAAGCTCCTGCGAAATCCCTGGGCCAGATCTTCCGGGGCATCTTCACGGCCCTGGGCAATGGGCGCTTCGTGCTTTTCATCGTAGTGGCCAGCGGTTTCTACTTCATCTACAACCAGGTCTATACGCTGCTGCCCCTCTACGTGAAGCGCACGGTGGAACTGAATCCGCGCATCGATCTCTACACCGCCG
>JAJTBC010000319.1 GCA_021287085.1 Bacillota bacterium
CCCCCGACCCGGTGGAAGTGAAGGCCAATCCCGGCGGCAAACTGCCGCCCAAGATCATCATCTGCCCCGTTCCATCGCCGCCGGTGGCCCGAAGATCCTGACTGAAGGGCAGCAGCGCTTCCCCCTGCATCTCGGGCCGATCCAATACGGGCCGCGAACCCAGAGGATCATCCATTCCCCGCACGCCACGCTGGATCTTGCCCCAATCCACGAAGGCTTTCCATTTATGCGAGGTGTCCACCGTGTCAGTGATCAACTCCTTGGCGCCCCAGTATCCGAAAAAGCCCCAGGTGCCGAGATCCACGAAGAGGCTGGGTGCCTGGGCTCCCGATGCAGCCCACAGGGCATAATGCTGCCGGTAGAGGCTCTCCATCTGGGGACTGCGTTGGAAGCTCTGTAGAAATCGCATGTAGTCGGCATGTTGAGGGTTATTCCAATCGCCATACCCCAGAGCCAGCATGTGCTGGCCTCCTTCATAGGCTACCAACGGCACGCCCGCTCCTTGAGCCACGGCCCGGTTCGAAACCCAGGATTTCTGAGTATCCAGGAGATTCCGCTCCACGATGAGCCGCGTCTTGTCGTACAGCTCCGCAGGCCAGACGCCTGGAGCGTTTCCAAAGGAATGCAGCGAGAACACGTCGCTTTGAGTGCCGTACCCGAAATAATTGGTAATGGCCAATACTTCGGGAAGCTTGAGCCCCAGGGATTTCACCGAGTCGAGAGCGGCTTTGTTGTAGGTGGAACCCGCCGCGAACCCCGCTACCACATTGATCAGTCGAGCGTCGATCTGACCATCGGCTATCCATTGATCTTCGAAAGCCTTTAGGGCCGCTCCCTGCATTTGCCCAGATCCCCAACCATGTTCTTCAAAGGAAACCTTATCGGCAGTCTTATTGAAGTGCTTGGCCGCTAAATCCCGGGCCGCGTTGTACTGGGGAAGGTATCCCCCAAACCCGTTCCAGATTTCATTGGAGCACTCGAACCAAACCCGCAGAGGTGTCTTGAGCCCTGGCGCACCCCCCTTCCCCGCCACCAGCTTCGCTAATCCACGAACCAAGGAAGGCGAGGCCGTATGAGGGACTTGAATCCATAGATCCTTGCCGACGGTGTTGCACAGATCGATCATCCACTCATAGGGAAGCCCCAACTTCCAGTTCAACGCCTGTACCGGATAACGCGTGTACTGAGCATCCACCACACTGAGAGTACCCATGCCTTGACTGGGGGAGGCTCGATCCGTCCATTGCAGAGGAGTGGCATCGTCCAAGCCATTGATGCGCAGCCACCCCATGAAACGCAGGCTGCCGTAATCCGGGGTTTCGCGCAGGTGAGCCAAAAACTGGGGGTGCCAAAGAGGTTCCGGCGCGCCCGGCGCGGGTTCGAGACTCCCTGCAATGTGGCCAGGAGCCAAGTCTGAACTGGAGGTGAGATTGAGACCTGCACCATTGGTAGCGGGGGCCCAAAGGCGCAGATTCCGCACGGGATCACTGGCATCGCTGGCCCGCACCTCCACCATTGGCTCTTTCACGGGATCGGAAATCACCATGACGATACGGTTCGGATGCTCCACCAAGGTGGTGTAACCTTGGCCATTCTGTTCGGAGGTGAGCAATTTCACCGTGCCTTTGCCCTTCCAGGTGAGTACGAAGACACCGTGGAGGTATTCCGTGCGGGCGAGGCTTCCATCAGGATTGAGAATTTGCTTCGCGGGGTACCCCCTTGGGGGAATCGAAAGTGTGATTCCGGCTGGCATGGATTTGGGCCAGCCCTCCTCATCCAGCACGAGGCTCGCTGCCAAAGCTCTTGCCTGATCAGCATTCAGCATCGTGTTCTTGTTGATCAACCAGCACTCGCCGGAGCGCAGCACATTTGCAAAGGTCCAGGAGTGCCCTCCCGCGTCGTTCAAATTCACCTGCATGGCATTGACGCTGCTGGGCGCCAGCGGCTGCTCCCATTCGCCCGAAGGTGGGGGGACGTCAACAGAGGTAGAGGTGGATCCGCCTCCCCCACAGGCCAAGCACAGACTCAACCCACAACCCGCTAGCCATCCCTTCCAACGGCTCATAGAACCCTCCCAAGCGATTCTTTGGAATCTCACCATCTAAAGACCACTTTTGAACGAACGTGGGTTTAATCCGCCAAGGTGCTGAGATCGCCGGGATCCTGGCCCAGGGCCCAGGCCTTGAGGGCGCGGCGCACGATCTTGCCGCTGCGGGTCTTGGGCAGGCTGTCGCGAATCTCGATTTCCGAAGGCGTGGCAATGCCGCCCAGGTCTTCGCGCACATGATCCTTCAGGCTGGCGATGAGGCCGGGGCCCACGGCGGTGCCGGGTTTCACCACCACGTAGGCCTTGATGCTCTCGCCCTTGATGGGATCGGGGATGCCCACCACGGCGCTTTCGGCCACAGCGGGATGCCGGATGAGGGAGCCTTCCAGATCGGCGGTGCCGATGCGATGGCCCGCCACGTTCAGCACATCGTCGGCGCGCCCGAGCACCGCGATATAGCCGTCAGCATCCTTCACGGCCACATCCCCCGCGCTGTAGCAGCCGGGAATATCCGTCCAGTAATCCTCGTAGCGGGCGGGATCGTTCCACACCGTGCGCAGCATGTACGGCAGGGGACGCCGCATCACCAGAAGACCTCCGTGACCATCGGGCACCGGCGTGCCATCGCGGTTCACCACCGCCAGATCAGCGCCCGGCATGGGTTTTCCGGCCTTGCCCGGTCGCGCTTCAAAGGTGGTGAGCGTACCGATCACGGGCCCCGCGATCTCCGTCTGCCACCAGTTGTCCACCACCATGCCGTTGCTTTGGCCCACGAGATGCTGCTGCGCCCAGCGATGGGCTTCGGGATTCAGGGGCTCGCCCGCGCAGGCCAGCAGCCGCAGGCGGGAAAGATCGAACTTGCCCGGTGCCGCGTCGCCATGGCTCATCCACATGCGCACGGCGGTGGGCGCGGTGAACATCACGTTCACGCCAAAGCGTTCGCAGATTTCCCAGGCGGTGTCGGGGCTCGGATAATCCGGCGCGCCTTCGCGGCAGAGCACCGTGGCGCCGATGCTCAGCGGCCCGTACACGATGAAACTGTGGCCCACGATCCAACCAATGTCGGAGGTGCTCCAGTAGATGTCGCGCTCCTGGATCTGGTAGAAGGCCCGGCTCAGGTAGTTCACGCCCACCAGGTAGCCGCCCGTGGCATGGACCACGCCCTTGGGCTTTCCGGTGGTCCCGCTGGTGTAGAGGATGAAGAGCGGATCTTCCGCATCCATGATTTCGGGTTCGCAATGGATTTCGCGGCCCTGCTGCACGTCGTAGAAATCCTTTTCGCGCTCGCTGCTGAACGCAAAGGGCGCATCGCCAGGGCGCGATCCTCGCCGATGCACGATGACATGATCCACGGTATAGAGATCGCGCACGGCCTCGTCCACGATGGGTTTCAGGGCCGTGGCCTTGCCGCGCCGATAGGTAAAATCGGAGCACACCACCACCTTGGCGCCCGCATCCACGATGCGCGCCTTGAGGGCCTGCACACCCATGCCCGCGTACACCACGCTATGGATGGCGCCAATGCGGGCGCAAGCCAGCATGGCGATGACGCCTTCGGGCGTGAGCGGCATGTAGAGAATGACGCGGTCGCCCTTCTTCACGCCCAGGCGCTTCAGCGTGTTGGCGAAGCGGTTCATCTCGCGGTAGAGGCGGTTGTAGGTGTAGGTGCGCTCTTCGCCGTCTTCTCCCACCCAGATCAGCGCCGCCTTGTTGCGCCGATCGCTGTACACGTGGCGGTCGATGCAGCTCACGGTGGCGTTGAGCTTG
>JAJTBC010000005.1 GCA_021287085.1 Bacillota bacterium
GAAGCGGTTGCCAAGGGGGTGCGTCGTTTCTTCGGCGCCGTGCCTTCCCCCACCCGAAGGCGGGCGGCCGAGGGCGCCTAAAGGGCTCCATGGCAGATGACAGGGCGTTTCTTGCCTTGGGATGGCCTCGGAACCGGGGCACCTTCCCTTTGATCCGTTTCTTCACTTCCTGCCGCGTCGGGCCGATAGGGGTGGAGGCTAGGACATCATGGAACTTCCCCACGTACTCATCGTCGATGACGAAAGCGAATTCAGGGCCCTTCTCATGGAGGCCCTGGATGCCATGGGCTACGGGGTGGAAGGGGCCGAAAGCGCCGAAAAGGCGCTGGAACGGGTGCGCGAGCGTCACTATGCCGTTATTTTCACGGATTTGAACATGCCCGGCGGGCAATCCGGGCTGGATTTGCTCAAGGCTATCCGTAGCCTCGATCCCAAGGCCTTCACCATTCTGATGACGGGCTACGCCACCACGGAATCGGCGGTGCAGGCCCTCAAGCGCGGGGCCTACGACTTCATCCAGAAGCCCTTCAAGCTGGCGGAACTGGAAGCCAGTCTCTCCAGGGCCATGGATCACTATCAGACCTTGCGCGAGAACGAGGCCTACCAGAGCAAGCTGGAGGAGATGGTCGAGGCCCGTACCCAGGAGATCCTGAGCCTGAAAAACGAGATCGAAAAGCTCTTCGAAGGCTTCGTGCAGGCTTCCGTGACCGCCATTGAATCCCGCGATCCCAGCACTTCGGGCCATTCCAGCCGAGTGGCGGATCTCACGGTGGCCCTGGCAGAAACCGTCAACCACACGCCCAGCGGCCCGTACGGGGCCCTTCATTTCACGGATCAGCAGATCAAGGAGATCCGCTACGCCAGCCTGCTGCACGATTTCGGCAAGGTGAGCGTGCGGGAGCAGGTGCTGGTGAAGGCCAAGAAGCTGGCGCCCGAGCGCCTAGAACGCATCCTGCAGCGGCTCTACCAGCGCGACATGGAGATCGTGCTGACCCAGATGGAAAAGGCCTGGGATGAAGGCCGTGAACGGGATGCCGGGCGCTTCCGTCGCCTGCTCAGCGAACGGCGGCACGACAGCCAGCGGCTGGTGGATTTGATCCTGCGCTGCAACGAGCCCCAGGTGCTGCCCCAGGAGATCGCGGATCGAATGGACGAGCTGGAGGCTCTGGAATTTGCCCATTTCGCGGGCCGTGTGGAACCCGTGCTGGAGCCCGATGATCTCGCCGTGCTGCGGATTCCCAAGGGCAGCCTCTCCGTGGAAGAGCGCAACGAGATCAACAGTCACGTCACCCATACGTTCCGCTTCCTGAGCCGCATCCCCTGGACCGCGGGCCTGGCGGATCTTCCCGCCATCGCCTATGCCCACCACGAGCGGCTCAACGGCAAAGGCTATCCCAGAGGCATCACCTCGGAGCAGATTCCGCCCCAGAGCAAGCTCATGGCCGTGGCCGATGTGTACGACGCGCTGGTGGCGGCGGATCGGCCCTACAAGGCGGCAGTGAGCGTCGAGCGCAGCCTGCAGATCCTGGAGGATGAAACCCGGGCCGGACTACTGGACCCCGACGTGTTCCGTCTCTTCATTGATGCCCGGATCTACGAACTGACCTACGACCGGATTCGGGGGTAGCCATGGTGCCCGAACCCATCCTGCTGGTGGATGACGAACTGGAGATGCGCCTGAGCCTGAGCGAAGGACTGGCGCTGGAAGGCTACCAGGTGGAAACCGCCGACAGCTACGAACAGGCCTGGGCCAAGCTCGCCAGCACTCCCTACCCGGTGATCGTCACGGATCTGCACATGCCCGGCGGCAAATCGGGCATGGATCTACTCGATGCGGTGAAGGGCCGGGAGCCCCGACCTCTGTGCATCGTCATCACGGGGTACGCCACGCTGGATTTGGCCATCCAGGCCCTCAAGCAGGGGGCCTACGATTTCCTGAAAAAGCCCTTCCGCTTCGAGGAACTGGTGGCGGTGTTGAACCGGGCCCTGAGCCACGCGCGCTTGGAACAGCGGCTGCAGGACTATCAGACCCACCTGGAAGCCCGCGTGCTGGCCCGGGTTGCGGAAATGCACCGCTTCCAGGACGAA
Organism: Bacillota bacterium; assembly: GCA_021287085.1. Lineage (GTDB taxonomy): Bacteria > Acidobacteriota > Holophagae > Holophagales > Holophagaceae > JAYREN01. Next base: position 2,089 of record JAJTBC010000005.1, read on the forward strand.
GCTCTGAAGCTCAACGAACTGCTTCGCGAAGCGCTGGGCGCCGAAAGCGAGCAGCGCGCTTTCGAACCATTGCTGGAGCACCTGCAAACCCACTACGAGGCCCAGGCCGTGGCGCTTTATTGTGCGCATGGGGTGGATTCTTGGCGACGGAGCGCCCAGGTGGGCCAGGCGGTATTTCCTGGCCCGGAAAAACTGTCGGCGCCGTCTTCGATGGTGCACACGCTGGAAGGCTGGGAAGGACAGGGCGAGGGCCATTTCGTGCCGTTGCGGGTGGGGCGTACGACCGTGGGGGCCGTGGCGATGGCCTTTCAAGGGCGCACGGCCTTTGCGACGGAAGATCCCCTCTTCCAGCTGGCCTGTGGTCAACTGGTGGCGGTGATCCACGCTCTGGAAAGGCTTCGGGGTGCAGGCGTCGCCGGATAGGATGGCGCGATGGCTTTGGAAATGCTCTGGCGCGGCTTTCGGGGAATGGATGCCGCCGATGTGACCGGCCCTAGGGCCGGGGCAGTGATCCTTTTCGCCCGGAACCTCGATCCCGATCCTGTCGCAGGTCCGGCCCGATGCCATCGCTTGATCCGCGATCTGCAGCGGCAGTGGGGCAACGAGGCGCCTCTGGCCGTGGCCGTGGATCAGGAAGGCGGCGCGGTCTCGCGGCTCAAGACCTGGGTCGGGCCGACGCCGACTTTCCGGCGCATCTGGGAGGAAGGCGGCGCGGAAGCCTGCATGGCCTGGGGTCAGCGTTGGGGACGTGGCCTGCGATTGCTGGGGTTCAACGTCGATTTTGCGCCCGTGGCCGATCTCTGGGATGGCCACGAAGGCACGGGCCTGGGCGACCGCTGCGCTAGCGACGATCCCGCCCAGGTAGCCCGCGCCGTGGGCGCCTTCCTGCGCGGTCTCGAATCCACGGGCGTGCGGGGCTGCCTCAAGCATTTCCCTGGCCTCGGCGGCACTCTGGTGGATAGCCATCAGGCCCTGCCCGAATTGCACGAGCCTCAGCGCCTTCAGCGCAACCTTCAATCCTTCCTTGCCCTGGCTCATCCCGATCGCCTGGTGATGGTGGCCCATCTGAAAACCCCCGTCACCGAAGGCCTTCCCGCCAGTTTGCATCGGGGCTCCGTGGCCGAAAATCCCTGGAACGTGCAGGGCCGCTGGATTCCCGACGATCTCGAAATGGGCGGCTGCGCGCCATGGACTTGGGAGGAACGCGTTCGCCGGTGTCTTGAGGCCGGGCATCAGGCCCTGCTCGTCTGTCAGACGGAGGAAGGCATCGCGGCCTGCGCAGAAGCCCTGCAAGCCCAGTCGGAAGCGCTGTGGCGACCCGCTCGCGAAGCCTTCCTGGCACTTCGGCACAATCTATGGCCCGACGATGCCCGCCCCTTCGATGCCGAGGCCTGGCAGCGCTGGGTGGCAGAAGTGCAGGCCGCGAGCCGCTAGGAAGGCGAAAAGCGCTTCAGAAGAGCCATCCCAGAGAGGCGGAAACGTAGGGAGCGCTCGACAAGAAGGTCGAGTGCCCGTCATTGCTCATGAAGGCATGTACGCGGCCCTGGACGATCAGATGCGAGGAGATCTGCACACCGAAGTGGATGTTGGGCGCTCCGCCCGATCTCTCGCGATTTCGCAATAAGGAGGGAGTGAGGGCATCCGGCTCTTGGTATCGGAGATGGACGCTTCCCCATCCGCCACCGAGGAAGAACCCGGGGGAACGAAATCCGCGGGTATGCCACGTCCAATCCAGGGTGTAAGAAAAAAAGTCACGACCTTTGGCCCCAGCGTCGCCGCCGCCCATGGAGCCGACGGAGTGATCCAGGCGGATGGATAACGCGTGGCGCTGGGTGAAGGCCCATTCCCCAGAAAGCCCCACGCTTGCGGCGTTGTAGGCATCCACCCTCGCAAAACCGGCGTGGACGGCGAAACCCGTGGATTGCGCCCCAAGGGCGGAACCCACCAGCACCCATGGCAGCCATCGCATCGTTATCCTCCTATCAGCGGATATTCGTGGATGAACAGGGAGCAGAAATACCTGCCAAAGAATATCACTCTTATCCAACCCTGAACGATGGGCCGGTGCCCGGCGCGCCCCTCCCCGCTATGCTGGAATGCGAGGAGTTCCCATGGTCGAACGCGCCTACTATCCGCCCACCGTCATCGAGCAGACCCCGCGAGGCGAGCGGGCCTATGACATCTATTCCCGGCTGCTGAAGGACAACATCATCTTCCTGGGCACGGCCATCGACGACAACGTGGCCAATGCGGTGGTGGCGCAGATGCTCTTCCTCGAAAGCGAAGACCCGGACAAGGACATCCAGATCTACCTCAACAGCCCCGGTGGCAGCGTCACGGCGGGCCTCGCCATCTACGACACCATGCAGTTCGTGAAGAACGACATCGTCACCTACTGCATCGGCCAGTGCGCCAGCATGGGCGCGCTGCTGCTGTCGGCAGGCACCAAGGGCAAGCGTTTCGCGCTGCCCAACAGCCGCATCATGATCCATCAGCCTTCCGGCGGCGCCCAGGGCCAGGCCACGGAAATCGAGATCACCTACAAGGAAATCCAGCGCCTCAAGGACATGCTGGCTCAGATCATGGCCAACCACACGGGCCAAAGCCTGAAGAAGCTGCAGAAGGACATGGACCGCGACTACTTCATGAGCAGCGAAGAAGCCCTGAAGTACGGCCTGATCGACAAGGTGCTCACCGAGCGTTAACGCCCGTGGAATCCTGTTTTCTTGGCAACGAACGGCTCCGGGTGGAATACCTGGCCCGAGGGGCCGAACTGCGTAGTGTGCGGCTGGATTCGGGGCAGGAACTGCTTTGGAGCGGCGATCCCGCCGTGTGGGGCCGCGTGTCTCCCGTGCTGTTCCCTGTGGTGGGCAGGTTGAAGGACGATCTGCTGCACCATGGGGGGCAGAGCTATGCCATGGCCCAGCATGGGTTCGCCAGGGACCGTACCTTTCGTCTCCTGGAGTCGAGTCGGGAGCGGTGCCTCTGGAGCCTGGAGGACGATGCTGAAAGCCGCGCCCAGTTTCCTTTTCCCTTCGAACTGAGGATTGCGTACGCCCTGAACGGCGCGGCCTTGGACGTGACCTACGAGTTGCGCAACCCCGGCCCGGGCCCGTTGCCCGCCAGTTTGGGCGCCCATCCGGCCTTCCGTTGGCCTTTGGGAGAAATGCCTCGCGAAGGCCATTGGCTCCACTTCGCCCAGCCGGAGCCTGCTCCTGTGCGGAGGCTTCGGGAAGGATTGCTGGCTCCCGAGCTTCACCCCACTCCCGTGGAAGGCACCACCTTGTCCCTTCGTGACGAGCTGTTCGAGGCCGATGCCCTCATCTTTCCCGATCTGCAGAGCCGCGAGGTTTTCTATGGAGCGCCGGAGGGCATTTCGCTGCGCTTCCACTGGGAAGGCTTCCCCCACTTTGGCTTGTGGAGCAAGCCCGGCGCTGGGTTCCTTTGCCTGGAGCCCTGGCACGGGTTTGCGAGCCCCTGGGACTTCGCGGGCGACTTCCTGCAGAAACCCGGCGTGATGGTACTGAATCCCGGGGAAACCCGCTCGTTCCGATGGGGTATCGAGGTGATGGCCGCGCCGGAACGGTAGTCTTACCGTGCCTGCACGGGCATGGCATTGAGCCGTTCAATGCGCTTGGCAATGGGCGGGTGGGTGCTGAAGAGACTCATCAATCCGCCGCCGTTCAGAGGATTCACGATCATCATGTGGGCCGTGGCGGGCTCGGCATCGCGCATGGGCACCTGGGCGTTGTAGCCGGAGATGCGCTGCAAGGCGCTGGCCAGCATGTCGGGTCGCCCCGTGACATGGGCAGCGAATTCGTCGGCCATGTACTCTCGGCTCCGGCTGATGGCCATTTGCAGCAGCATGGCCGCCAGAGGTCCGAGGACGGCCACCAGGATGCCCGCGATAGGGTTGGAACGGCCTTCATCATCCCGAGGAGAAAAATAGAAGGCCATGCGCGACAACAGCATGATGGCCTGAGCCAGTACGGAGGCCAGGGATCCAATGAGGATATCCCGGTGCTTCACATGGCCCAGTTCATGGGCCAGCACCCCTTCCAGTTCCTGCCGATTGAGGGTGCGCATGATGCCTTCGGTGACGGCCACCACCGCGTGTTCGGGATTGCGGCCCGTGGCGAAGGCGTTGGGGGTTTCGTCGGGGACGATGGCCAGGCGCGGCATGGGCAGGCCCGCGCGCTGGGCCAGATTGGCCACGATGGCGTAGAGTTCCGGCGCTTCGCTCTGATCCACGATGCGGGCCCGATACATGGCCAGCACGATGCGATCCGAAAAGAAGTAGCTGAAGCCGTTCATCACGAGGCCCACGCCCACGGCGATGATCAGGCCTTGTTGACCGAAGAAGTGATTGCCCAAGGCCACCAGCAAAGCGGTCATGCCAGTGATGAGAAGGAAGGATTTGAAACCGTTCATGGCATCTCCGAAGACAGGCGGTGATCCCGCTTCACTACCATCAAGGTTACGTCATCCCGGAAGCCCGAATCCTCCATGTGCTGGAAGGCCCGCACCAGCAGGCGCTCGAGCAGTTCGTCGGCGGTGGCCTCGGGGTTGGCGCGCACCACATCGATCAAGGCTTCGTCGCCCAGGTCGTCCCCGGCGGCGTTCTCCGCTTCCACCAGCCCATCGGTGAACACCAGCAGCACATCGCCGGGTTCCATGGTGGCGTGGCCTTCGCTGAAACCCGCTCCCGGCAGCAGGCCCACCATGGGGCCCGTGGGCATGAGGCGCGACACCTCCCCGCGGACGGGAACCAGCAACGGCGGATTGTGGCCCGCGTTGACGTAGCGCAGATCGCCGTTTTTCGGATTGAGGCTGCCCGCAAAGAGCGTGGCGTAGCGGTTGCGATCGCGGATCTCGTTCATGCGGGCGTTGAGGCGATGGGCCAATCGGCCCCAATCCGCCACCCGCTGATCCGCCGTGGCCCGCAGGA
>JAJTBC010000007.1 GCA_021287085.1 Bacillota bacterium
ACGGGGAAACCTCAAATTATCTATCCTTTGCTGGCCATGCCTTGGTGCTTTCTGGCTTGGGGGTTCTTCCTTCTTTGGAAACGACTCCATCCTCATCGCTCCGCGCCCAGCTTCTTCAGTCGGGTGCTGAAACCCTTGAAACGTCTCTTCGTTTGGCTGAAGACCCGATCCCTGCCCTGGCTGGAGTTCCTTCAGCGCCATTTCCCCCATCCCGTGGCCTGGCTAGGGCGCCGGTGGCGCAAGGTTCACCAGGGCGGCACCCTGGCGCGCTGGACACGGGGACTCTGGTGGAAAAACTGGGGCATGACCCTGGGCACCTTCCTGGCCCTGAGTCTCCTGTTGGATTTCGCCAATCTTGCTGGAGACCTGGCCAAGAACAAGGTTTCCATCCTGGTGTTCTTCCACTATTGGTTCTGGAATCTGCCGCCTTTTCTGGCGGTGGTGCTGCCCATTACCTTCCTTTTGGCCGGGGCCCTCTCCATTTCCCAGGCCGCTCTCTCCAGGGAATGGGTGGCGCTGCGAGCGGGAGGCGTCAGTTTTCTGCAATGGAGCTTGACCGGAGCGAGAGCCTGGGGCGGTGTGCTGCTGTTGACGCTCTCCCTGCAGGCCTTCGTGGCCCCCATTGCCAACCCCATTGCCGACAGCCTTTATCGCAACATCACCAACAAGCCCCCAAGGCCCACCTCCAGGCCTTGGCTGTACCTGGGAGGCACGGGCGTGCTGTGGCGATTGGAAGGCGATACCCGCTGGGGTTTCCCTCTGAAATCGGTGGGGAGCGCACCCATTCTTTTGCACTGGAAACGGGATGATGCAGCCTCCACCGCCCTGCCCTGGTACGGCCTCCAGTGGCAGGGCGGCCCGGAAGCTCATCGGCTGTTTCCCGAAGCCTCGTTGCGGCAACGCGCCCAGGCCGAAGACGCCACCACGGCCGAACTGGTGCAGTGGCAGCGCTGGGCTCCTGATCCAGAGCGATCGAGCATGCTGTGGAGCCGCCTGTTGAACTGGCTGGCAGGCCCTTGCCTGCTTTTCGCCATCCTGCCCCACGTCTTTCCGCGACCCAGGGGCGGACGGGGCCGCGTGCTGGGCGTGGCCCTCATCGCCGGGCTTTTGTTCATGGGCACCCAGGCCCTTTTTGGAGGCGCGGCCCGCGCCGGCGAAATCCCCGGATTTTGGGGCGTATTGGCTCCCCTCATGGGCCTGGCCGGGTTCGGCTTCCTGGGCCTTCCACGGCTCAAGACCTAGCAGAACCTCATTTTATGTTGATGCTCCTCAAAGGCCGCCGCGCAGGTTGGCCGTGGTCCAGAGCTTCTCTTCCCGCGGTTCCAGGAGCGCCACAAGACGATCCTGGGCCAAGCCTCGGATCGGAAGCTGAGGTTGGGGAAAGCCTCCCGGCCAAGCCCAGGGGGCACTCTGGATATCTCCCAGGGGAATGGGTCGCCCATGGGCCAAGTGGTTCGTTTCTTCTAATGAAAGAAGCCTAAATGGACACCATGGAATAAGATCCAAGCCATTCTTAAAGGTGTCTTCCGTGGGATCTTTCCAGGGGCCGATGGCGGTGCGGTGGAGGGCGCTCAGATGGGCGCCGCACCCCAGATTCCTTCCCAGATCCCGTGCCAGACTTCGCACATAGTAGCCGCCTCGGCAGGTGATCCGCAGGCGGCTGAAGGCCGGGAGATGGTGTTCCAGCCAATGCGCTTCATGGAGATAGACCCGGCTGGGCGGAAGAATGACTTCTTCCCCGCGATGAGCCTTCTTGTAGGCCGATTCCCCATCGATCTTCTTGGCGCTGGTGGCGGGGGGCACCTGGTCCTGCCAGCCTAGAAAGCCCTCCAGGGCGGATTCCAGGGCCTGGGGCGCAAGGGAGCAGGCATCCCCTTCGCTCACGGCAAGCCCCAGGTGATCGCAGGTATCGGTCTCCCTGCCCCACACCACCGTGGCTTCGTAGGTCTTGGGCAGGGGGTGCATGAGCTCCATGAGCCGCGTGGCCTGCCCCGACAGAACCAGCAATAGCCCTTCCGCAAAAGGATCCAGGGTGCCGCCGTGCCCCAGAGGCCATTTCTTCAGCCCTTGCTCGTACGCGGCGGCCTTGAAGCGGCGCACCACATCGAAACTGCTGAGGCCCACGGGCTTGTGGGTGAGGTAGAGGCCCGGTTCTATGATTGCGTTTGCTGGGTTCACGCCTGTTCGGTCTCGACAGGACGACTGGCCCGTTCCTTTTCCAGTTCCAGGAAAAGGGCTTCCATCTTGTTGCCTTCTTCCAGGGTGCTGTCGAAGTAGAAACGCAGTTCGGGAGCCTTTTTCAGCTTCAGCCGCTGGGCCAACTGGGTGCGGAGGAAGCCGCTGGCGCGGCCCAACGCCTTGGCGCTCTTTTCCTGCTGATCGGGTTCACCCAGCACCGTGTAATAGACCTTGGCGATGCCGCGATCCCCCGTGAGGCGCACGGCGGTGAGGGTCAGAAAGCCCAGATCGGGGTCGCGAACCTCGCGCTGGATCAGGGTGGAGAGAAGGAACTGGATCTGGTCTTCGAGTTTTTCGGGACGGAGCATGACGAATCCTTTGATCTCCATTGTAGCGAAAGCGTTTCCAGAAGCTGAACTCGGAGGCGTTCCCAGGGAAAAACAGGATGGACAGGATGAAAATCCGATGGAGTTCAGGGTAAAAGAAACCTGGAGTTTTGGTTGGTGTGGCGTTCACGAAGAAGGACCAGGAACCATCAACGCGCCGAGTTGACGACCTTCACACCGCCTTTCATCCTGCTCATCCCGCCATCCTGTTTTTCATCTTTTCTCGGCGTCCTCCGTGCCTCCGCGGTGCTTTTGTTGCAAAATGAAAGCTTGTTCCTCTGGAGGTGGGTATGGGATTCCGTTCGATTTCGGAACTGGACGTAAAGGGTCATCGAGTCTTTCTTCGCGCAGATCTGAATGTGCCCTTGAAGGAAGGCGTCATCACGGACGCCACCCGTATCCAGGAAACGCTGCCCACCCTGAAGCACCTGCTGGAAGGAGGTGCTTCAGTGGTGATGGGAAGCCATTTGGGACGGCCCGAAGGCACGGGCTTTGAGCAGGCGTACAGCCTGGCTCCCGTGGCGCAGTGGTTGAAGGAACACGGCTACGACGTTCGCCTCGCCAGCGGCGTGGTGGGCGAGGCCGTGGAAGCCGAAGCAAAAGCCCTGAAGCCCGGCCAGGTGCTGTTGCTGGAAAACCTGCGCTTCGACAAAGGCGAAACCAAGAACAAGCCCGAATTCGCCCAGGCCCTGGCCCGGCTGGCGGACACCTACGTGGACGACGCCTTCGGCAGCGCCCATCGCGCCCACGCTTCCGTGGCGGGCATGGTGGCTGACTTCCCCAAGGATCGCATCGCGGCGGGTTTCCTCATGGCCAAGGAGCTGAAGGCCCTGGCCAAGGTGCTGCACAACCCCGACAAGCCGCTGATGGCAGTCATGGGCGGGGCCAAAGTTTCCGACAAGATCGATCTCATTCGCCGTTTCCTGGGCGTGGCCGATGCCATCCTCATCGGGGGCGCCATGAGCTACACGCTGCTCAAGGCCCAGGGCGTGGCCATCGGCAAGAGTCGCTGCGAAGAGGACAAGCTGGAACTGGCCAAGGCGCTGATCGAGGAATCCAAGGCCAAGGCCACGCGACTGCTGTTGCCCCTGGATCATGTGGTGGCGGCGGAGATCAAGCCTGAAGCGGAATGCGCCATCACCCAGGACACCGCCATTCCCGAGGACAAGATGGGCCTGGATATTGGCCCCGAAACCGTGGCGGTCTTCGCGGAGGAGATCCGCAAAGCGCGAACCATCGTGTGGAACGGACCCATGGGCGTGTTCGAGATCGATTGCTTCGCCGCAGGCACCCTCGCCATCGCCGATGAAATGGCCGATGCCGCCGATCAAGGCTGCTTCGTGGTCGTGGGCGGCGGCGATAGCGTCAGCGCGGCCCACAAGGCGGGCGTGGCGGAACGCATGAGCCACATTTCCACCGGCGGCGGCGCGAGCCTCGAGTTCCTCAGCGGTCTGGAACTCCCCGGTGTCGCGGCGCTAAGCCTTTAGTCTGCCTTTGATGCCATCCTTTGCGGAGCTTTCATGAAGATCGTCATCGCCAACTGGAAGATGCACCTGCTGTCGGACGAGGCCAAGGCCTTCTGCCGCACGATCAAGGCTGCGTACCGGCCCAAGGAGGGCGCGGTAGCGGGCATTGCCCCGCCCGCTACGCTGCTGCGGGAAGTGGCTGCGGAACTGGCGGGAAGCGGCATCCAGGTGTACGCGCAGAACGGGCATTTCGAGACCAAGGGCGCCTTTACGGGTGAGATTTCCATGCCCCAGATCCAGGATGCGGGCTGCCACGGTGTAATTCTGGGTCATAGCGAGCGGCGGCACATCTTTGGCGAGACCGACGAAAACCTCATCAAGAAGTTGAAGGCCGCGTGGGAATGCGAGCTTCAGCCGGTACTCTGCATCGGCGAAACCCTGACCCAGCGCGATGCGGGCTTTACGTTGGATGTGCTGCACACCCAGCTGGATGTGCTCAAGCGCACGGGCCCTGGTCCGCTCATCATCGCCTACGAACCCGTGTGGGCCATCGGCACAGGGCGCGTGGCTGGCCCCATGCAGATCGAAGAGGTCCACGCCTTCATTCACGATGAGCTGTGGCGGCTCTGGAGCGACGAAGGCCTGAATGTGCCGATCCAGTACGGCGGCAGCGTCACCCCCGACAATTTCGAAGGCATCCTCAACGTACCTTCGGTGTCCGGGGGCCTGGTGGGCGGCGCCAGTCTGGATCCCCAGAAATTCCTGAAACTCATCGAGCAGATGCAGGCGACGGTCTGACCTCGAGAGGCCACGGGTTCCCGTTTTCGGTGATTTCCTTTCCCAGGATGGGTCCATGAACTCGGCGACACGTTTTTCGATTTCCAGGCAGATCCTTGGTTTCGCACTGTGGCTCGGCGCCGTCGCCATCATGGGGTTTTTCGGCGGCCTGGCCTCCATCAAGGCCGTGGATTTCTACCAGGCGCTCTCGCGACCTTCATGGGCGCCCCCGGCCTCTGTTTTCGGACCGGTGTGGACCCTGCTCTACCTGTTTATGGCCGTGGCTGCATGGCTCGTTTGGAGGGATTACGGTTTCCGACGCTCCGGCGCGGCCCTTTGGCTTTTCCTGGTCCAGATGGTACTGAACGCACTGTGGACATGGCTCTTTTTCCACTGGAAAAACGGAGCGCTGGCCTTTGCGGAAATCCTTGCGCTATGGCTGTTGATCCTGGCCACGCTGACCGCCTTTTGGAGGCTTCGAACACCTGCCGGTGCGCTGCTGCTGCCCTATCTCGCCTGGGTGACCTTTGCCACCTTCCTCACCTACTCGATCTGGAAACAGAATCCGACCTTGCTGGGTTGAAGCTCCACGGATGAAACAGAAAGAGAGGGAACAGAAAGAGAGTGATTGGCCCCTTCCAATCCCTCTCTTCAGATGCGACCGACTTTTGAGGCTAGAAGGTGACCACCAGCGACGTGGTGAACACGGAATCCAGTTTCTTCGCAGGAATGGAGACCTGGCCCAGCAACACGGGCGGAATGGCAGGTGTGTAGGCGTTCACGGCGATGAGGTTGGGGATGTTGCGGTAGAACAAATCCAAGCCCACCTTCAGCGCCAGGCGAGAAGAAAGCGTGGCCGTGACGCCCTGCTTGATGAAACCCTGCCAGTCCTTGCTGTTGGAGAAGCTGTCGGTCAGGGCCAGATCCATGGTGTAGGCGCTGGTGGCGCCGAGCGCCTGCTTGAGCTGGGCGCCCAGGGTCCAGGTGCCGTAGGTGGCCTTGAAGCCCGGCGGTTCCACCATGGGCACTTCGTGCGTCACACCGAAACCCAGATCCGTGCGGAACTTGGTGGTGGGAGAGTCGGCCCAAATGTAGCCCACGCCACCGAGCACGCCCGTTTTGGAATCCAACCCCGCAGGGCGATTGCGCACCCATCCCGCCTCCCCAAAGGTGTAGAGGCGATCGTAGCTCTTGAAGCGGTGATCCACGCGGCCGTTGAGGCTGTACATCTCCGCAGTGGTGGTGGTGACGTCCTGCTCGCTCACCACCGCGTTGTTCAGCGTGGTGCCGACGGCGGTACGATTGGTCACGGTGCTGTTGGCCCGCACGGCGGAGGCCTTGACGGTCAAGGTGGTGAGATCCCACTTGTAGGCGAAATCATTGGCGAAACCGAGGGTCTGGCCCTTGGCGTTGCCGCTGGTGGCCACGAGCGAAAAGGTGCTGACATTGGTCCAGGGGCGTTTGGGAGCCTCCTGGGCCACGAGCAAAGTGGTCATGAGACTTGCGATGAATACGACGCGCACGCATCCTCCTTCGAAAGGGTCCTTCTGAACGGAAAACGCTCATGAAAGACATAGAAATCTATCATGGGAAACGGGAATTTGCCTTGGACCTCTCCGATGGCTGGTTAGTCTATGATGGATAAATCAGTTGATTATCATCGAGTCTCATGTCTGATCCCTTGGATTCCTACCGCCCCGGTTCGCTGATCCGTCAGCTCAGCGACCGTTATGCGTTCAAGGGCATCCTTGGGCGCGGCGGTTCCGGGCTGGTGTTCGAGGTGGAAAACCTCAAACTGAAGCGCCGTGAAGCTTTGAAGCTCTTTCATCAGAGTTTCGCCAAAGACGGCAGCCGCCGTTTCGCCCAAGAAGCCCGTATCATGGCCTCGTTGGACCACGCTCACATCCTTCCCATCTACAGTTTTGGCGAAGAGGAAGGCACCCTCTGGTTCGCCATGAAGCTGGTCGAGGGACCCACCCTTTCGCGCTACCTGAAAACCGTGCATCGCCTCAATCCGGGAGATGCCCTGAAGGTGGCCGTGCCCCTGCTGGAGGCCCTATCCGTCACCCATGCGCGTGGCGTGGTGCATCGCGACATCAAGCCCGCGAACATCCTCCTGGATCCCATGGCCGGCGCCTTCCTTTCGGATTTCGGCATCGCCAAGAGCGAAAGCGATGGCATGCGTACGGAAACGGGCACGTTCCTGGGCACGCCCGCCTACATTTCTCCCGAGCAGGGCTTGGGCCAGCGCGTGGATGGACGCAGCGACGTCTACGCCATGGGCATGGTGCTCTACGAAATGCTGGCGGGGCGCTTGCCCTTCGACGAAGGCAACACGCTGGCCGTGGTATTGCAGCGTTTCCAGATGAAGGCTCCCAGTCTGGGCGAGCATCGCCCCGATCTGCCCGCAGCCTTGATCGAAGTGGTGGATAAGGCCCTGGAGCGCTCTGCCGAGGATCGTTTTTCCACGGCTTCCAGCATGGTCGAAGCGTTGAAGGGCGTGGCGCGGGAGCAGGGTTTCACCAGCCAGGGCGTGCTCACCATTCCCCCCGGCATGTATCCGCCCAGAGAGCCGCTTCCCGCCGAATGGACGCCTGTGGCGGCCACCGACAGTGTCCAGACTCCCTCCGCGCTTCCCTTGGACGATCCCACCTCTTCCACCATCCAAAGAGCCATCCCCGCGTTCCCTGAGACTCGGCAACGGCGCATCCCCCTCTGGCTGGGCCTTGCCGCAGCCGTGGCGGTCATCGCCTGGCTGGGGGTCGGGCGAATGCGCGCCAAGCTTCAGGCTGCGCCTCCACCAGGAGTTACTGAAAGTTTGGCTCTCAAATCGGACCCTGTGCCGCCTTCCACGATGCCTGTCGCGGCGGCGGCTCCCGTGAAAAACACCGTTGCTGCGGATCCTCGCAAGGAAAATGCGGTGATCGTGCGGCGAGCCGTGACGCCTCCCCAGCTCGTGGAACCTCCTTGGACGGACCCGGCCATGAAGGCGGAATGCAAAGGGAAATCCATCTCCGTCATCGTTGAAGTGGATACCACGGGTCGGGTCTATCAAGCCCGCCTGCCCAACCTCAGCCAAGTGGATCCTGCCTGTGCGGAGGCGGCCATCAAGGCTGCCCGAGCCTGCCATTTCAAGCCTGCGCTGGCAGCCGATGGTCAGCCTGTTAACTCAACCACTGCCATTTCCATCGATCTCTAGTTCCACAAGGAGGAATCATGAAACGCCTCGCGTTGTGCCTTTCCGCTTTGGTCCTTGCCGTGGGTTGCCAGAAGCCCAAGCCCACCTTCGAGGTGGAGGTGAAGTCCACCCCCAGCCCCGCCATCCTCAAGCTCGATGGCAAGGATCTGGGCCAGACTCCCGCGAAGATTCTGCTTTTGCAGGATTCCGATGTGGCGCGGGTCCAGGCGGATTTCCAGGGCCAGGTGCTCGTAGAACAGCGAATTCGCTTTCTTCCCGGTGACAAGGTGGAACTCGTGTTCCTCTTTGGTGAGGATCGTTCAGCCATCGCCAGGGCCTTGAACCTCAAAAAAGTCCTGGTGTTCGAATTCGCGGCCGGTCTGACCTTCGACGTGAACAAGGCCGAGCTGAAACCCAGTACGCTCCCCCTGCTGGCCCGTCAAGCCGAACTGCTCAATTCCGCCTTTAAGGATGTGACGCTGTATGTGTGCGGACACACGGATAGCACCGGTCGCTCCGAGCACAATCTCCAGCTTTCCCTGGAGCGGGCAAAGACCGTCTCGCAGTATCTGGAAAGCCAAGGAGTGGCCAAGAGTCGCCTGCGCACCCAGGGCTACGCGGCGGATTATCCGTTGGCTGACAATGCCACGGAAGATGGCCGCGCTCAGAATCGCCGCACGGAAATCGTGATCGGCCTGTAGCTCGATGATTCGGCCCGCTCCCCGCCGCCATTGGGCCCTTCTGGGTCTGATGGCCCTGGCCTGCCTGCTGGCCACGATGGGGCTCACCCTCCATTGGCGCTGGCTGGGCATCCTGTCGCTGGTGATGCTGGCGGTGGGAGTGATCGGCATGGCCATGGTGTTCAAGACCCTGCGCCGGGAGGTGGTGGAACGCGAACGCCTGCTCCGGGAGCTGAACGAGATGCTGGACGAGCAGGTGCAGGCTCGAACCGCGCGCTTGATGCAGACCATCGAAAGCCTGGAATCCTTCAACCGCATGGTGTCCCATGATCTTCGCTCGCCCATGACAAGCATGATGTCGGGCCTGGATGCCCTCTCGTACCACCTGGAGCAGGAACCGCCAGAGCTCCTCCATGCCCGTATTTCCAAGCTCGAAGGCGAAGTGTCGCGGATGGCGAAC
>JAJTBC010000040.1 GCA_021287085.1 Bacillota bacterium
TCGGGGCCCGCAACATGCAGAACTTCGCCCTGCTGCGGCGCGCCGGGCGCTCCGAAAAGCCCGTGCTTCTCAAGCGTGGCCCTAGCGCCACCCTAGAAGAATGGCTGTTTGCGGCGGAATACGTGCTTTCCGAGGGAAACAGCCAGGTGATTCTCTGCGAGCGAGGCATTCGCACCTGGGCCGATCACGCCCGCAACACCCTTGATGTCAGCGTCATTCCCGCCGCCAAGGTGCTGACGCACCTGCCGATCCTGGCCGATCCCAGCCACGCCACCGGGCGGCGGGATCTCGTCATTCCCTGTGCCCGTGCCGCGGTGGCTGCGGGAGCCGATGGGCTGCTGGTGGAAACCCACTGTCAGCCTGACCGGGCCCTCAGCGATGGCCCTCAAGCGCTGCTGCCTTCGGATTTCCTGCGCATGGTCGAGGAAGTTCAAGGCATCCACGCCTTGGTGCGGGAAATCGAGCAGCGATCCAAGTTGCACTTCTGATCCTTCTTCTGGAGGTTTTATGCGCTTCCTCGTTCTCCCTCTCATCGCACCATTGCTGGTGCTCTCTGGCTGTTCGGAAGTGCCCGTCACGGGCCGCCGCCAGCTCAGCCTGGTGTCGGGCCAGGAGATGCAGGCTCTGAGCCTGAAGGAATACGACGCCTTCCTGAAGAGCAACAAAGTGAGCCGCGATGCGGCGGCCACGGCCCAAGTGCGGCGCGTGGGCATCCGCATCCAGAAGGCCGTGGAGGCCTACTTCCAAGAGCGCGGTATGGCCTCGCGGCTGGCGGGCTATCAATGGGAATTCAACCTCGTAGAAGATCCCCAGGTGAACGCCTGGTGCATGCCCGGCGGCAAGGTGGTGGTCTATACCGGTCTTTTGCCTGTGGCCCAGAACGATGATGGGCTGGCCGTGGTCATGGGCCACGAGATCGCCCACGCCATCGCGGAACACGGCGCTGAGCGCATGAGCACGGCCCTGGTGGCCCAGGCGGGCGGAACCGCGCTGAGCGTGGCCCTTCAAGAAAAACCCAACGAAACCCGCGCCCTCTGGATGTCGGTGTACGCCGTCGGCGCTCAGTACGGCGCCATGCTGCCCTACAGCCGCCTCCACGAAAAGGAAGCCGACCGCATGGGACTGATCTTCATGGCCATGGCGGGCTACGATCCCAACCAAGCCGTAACCTTCTGGCAGCGCATGGCCGCCACCAAGAGCGGCTCAGTGCCTGTCTTCATGAGCACCCATCCTTCCGATGCCCAGCGCATCGACAACCTGCGCGCCAATCTGCCCGAAGCCCTTTCGTTCCGACGTCCCGCGCCCGTCTCCCGGTGAAGCATGCAATCCACGCCTAAAGCCCTGCGTCTGCACATCGGCCTCTTTGGCCGTCGCAATGTGGGCAAGTCCTCCCTTCTGAACGCCATCACCCGCCAGCAGGTGTCCATCGTCAGTGCCTTTGCGGGCACCACCACCGATCCTGTGGAAAAGCCCATGGAACTGCTGCCCCTAGGCCCAGTGCAGTTCGTGGATACGGCGGGAGTGGATGACGAAGGCGCCCTCGGCGAGCTGCGCATTCAGCGCACCAAGGCCATCTTCGACCGGGTGGATCTGGGCGTGGTGGTCACGGAAGCGGGCGCCTGGAGCGCCTTCGAGGAAGGTCTGCTGAAGGAGTTGCAGGCTCGCAAGGTGCCGGTGCTGGTGGTGTTCAACAAGCGCGACGAGCGCGAAGCCAGCGCGGAGGAAAAGGCTGCGTTGGAAGCGCGAGGTGCGGCGGTGGTATCGGTGTCGGCCCTGACAGGCGCGGGCATTCTCGATCTGCGGGAAGCCCTGCTGCGATTGGCCCCCGGCGATTTCTTCGACAACCGCCGCTTGGTGTCGGATCTGGTGCCTCCCGGCGAAACGGCGGTGCTGGTGGTGCCCATCGACAAGGAAGCGCCCAAGGGCCGTCTGATCCTGCCCCAGGTCATGGCCATTCGGGATCTGCTGGATGGCGAATCCATGGCCCTGGTGTGCCAGGAGCGGGAGCTG
>JAJTBC010000046.1 GCA_021287085.1 Bacillota bacterium
CACTGCGAAGATTGCGCCGTGGAAGCTGCGCGCGCCCAGGAGGCCGGAGGTCAGCTCCATCGCGAAAAAATGTCCATCGGGCCCTATGGCTTTATTTCCCTGGTGAACGATACTGAAGGCAATCTCATCGGCCTGCATTCCATGGCGTGAAAGGGAGGTTCCCATGGCTGATCTCACCCCTATCACCTCCTGGACCCTGGCTGACGTTCAGCACTTGGGCCGTCGCGCGGGTTTCGGTCTGCGTCCGGAAGAGGCTACGACCTGGCAATCCCAATCGCCCTCCACCGTGGTGGATGCCTGGGTGGACGGTGCGGGAGCGGCCTTTGATCCCGCCGCCTTCAACACAGCGCTGAACACCGCCGATGTGGTGACGGAGCCGCTGGTCAAGGCCAACACCACCGTCGCCGGTAGCGTGGATGTGCCTGAGGTGCCTGGGCCGCACCCCTTCCTCACCACCGGCCAGCAGGCGTGGCGCAACAACCTCAACACCGCCCAAGCCTTCTGCCTCTGGCGCATGCAGTTCAATCCCTTCGCCTTCCAGGAGCGCATGGCGCTTTTCTGGCACAACCTCTTCGCGACGGGATACCACAAGGTCATCAATGCGGCCCTGATGCTTAAGCAGTATCATCTGCTGCGCACCATGGCCACGGCCAAGTTCGACGACCTGCTGGTGGCCGTGAGCAAGGACCCGGCCATGTGCATCTGGCTGGATTCCGTGCTGAACAACGCCGCCGGCACGAGCGTGCCCAACGAAAACTACGCCCGGGAAGTCATGGAGCTGTACAGCCTGGGGGCCGACAACGGCTATACCCAGGCCGATATCACCCAGATGGCCCGCGCCCTCAGCGGCTGGAGCTTCACCACCGCCGACGCCGACATCATCGTGAACCCCACCAACCCCGGCCAGAAGACCATCGCCGATGGGCGATTCAAGGTCTACGACGGCAGTGCCACCGCGCCAGATACGGCTCTCTGGTACGGCGGAGCCAAAACCACAACTCCCAACATGCACGCCACGGGCACCATCACGCTGTTCGGCCAGACCTTCGACGTCACCACCACGGCCAATGGATGGGCCAAAGGCGAGAACGCCATCCGCGCCATCACCGTGGCCAGGGCCACCCAATGCTCCCAGTTCCTGGCCAAGCGCCTGTTGTTGCACTTCGTGACGCCCAGCGCGCCCGATTCCGACGTGAACGATGTGGCTCTGATGATCCGCAACGCCTCCTTCGACATGAAGGTGGTGATGAAGACGCTGCTGAAATCCAGGTATTTCTATCAGGCCTCCAACCGCTTCTCCCTGATCGAAGGCCCGGTGTCGTGGAGCGTGCGGGGCGCGAGGATGCTCTGCCCTCTTCTGGCCCAGGCTTCCAGCCAGAATCCGCAAGGCTATCCCGCATGGCGGCTCGTCACGTACTACGGCACCACCCTGGATCTCTTGGGCATGAAGTTCCTCGATCCCAACGGGCCCAACGGGTGGAAGGAGCATACGGCCTGGCTCACCAGCAGCACCATGCGCCATCGCACCAAGCTCGCGGCTGCGCTGGCGCTGCAGGAGAACGCCGCCTATAACAACACGTCGTACCGCTTGTTCCCGGGGACAACAACGGATTGGTTCCCCACGGCTCCGGATTCCCCGGCGGCGGTATTGAACCGCCTGGTGGCCCTGCTGCAACCCGGGCCCCTCCCTTCAAGCGTCACGAATTCGTGGTTGACGGCCCTTTGGCCCAGTACCTTCACGTGGGATGCCGCCTCCCAGGCCAAGGCCAGGGAACTGGCCTTCCTGATCCTATGCTCGCCCGCTGGGCAACTCTACTGAGGCCCACCATGACCACTCGACGGGAATTCATCCAAATCGTCGGCGCCACAGGCGTCTCCTTGGCTGGCCTCAGCGCCTGCGGGGGCGGAAAGAGCGGCTCCTCCGGGGGCACTCCCCCGCAACCCATCCCCAGCGCGCCCATCCTCGTGGTGCTGGACATCGATGGCGGCTACGACTGGCTTAATGTCATGCCGCCTACGGAGGGCACCAACGCCGCGACGTACACCAGCAAGCGTCCCACCTTGGCCATCACCGATCCCGAACAACTGGTCCCGCTGGGCAGCGGCGTGGCCTTGAACAAGGATTTCACGGGCATGGATCTACTGCATCAGGAAGGCCGCGTGGCCTGGATTCCTGGCATCGGGATGCCCAATCCCAATCTTTCCCATTTCCCGGCCAGGGATCTCTGGGGCGCAGGCTACGCCAATACCTCCATCACAGGCTGGCTGGGCCGCTTCGCCGATGGCGCGTTCAGCGCCTCCGATACCCTGCGAGGCATCACCCTCTCCTTGGACATGCCATTGATGCTGAGGGGCGCCAATCGCACCTTCGTATCCCTGCCCAGTTCCTCGGGCTACGTCTTTCCGTCCTACCTCCTGAGTGGCAGGGTCTCGGACGCGACCCTGTTGGAAAACGCCTGGGAGGCCTCGCTGCGCGCTCCCAATGCTGATCCCGCCTCCCAGGCCGCTGCGGCTTCCGGCCTTCTTTTCTTCGAAGCCCAGAACAACCCAGCCTTCGGCACCAGCGGCACCCTGACGGCCCGCACCCCCACCGTGCTCTATCCAGGCGACAAGGACTATCCGGTGACGCGGCTCAGTGGCGCGGCGCTCACGAACAGCCTCAGCGCCCAGTTCAAGCTCATTGCTCAGATGATCGCGGCGGGCCTGCCGGGACAGGTGTATTTCTGCCGCCTCGGGGGCTGGGATACCCACAGCAACCAGAAAACGGACCACGCCAATCTTCAGCGGGCCATGGGGGGCGCCATCAAGGCGTTCTACGACGATCTCGCCGCCATCTCCACCCCCCAAGGCATCGCACAGGATCGCGTGATGATCCTGGGCTACAGCGAATTCGGAAGACGCATCTACGAGAACAACGGAGGCACGGACCATGGCACGGCGGGACTGGCCTTCTGCGTGGGGAAATCCGTGCGGGGCGGCTTCTATGGCGGCTATCCCAAGCTCGACGATCCCGATGCCAACGGCAACATGAAGTTCACCACCGATTTCCGGAGCCTCTACGCCACCGTGTTGGACCGCTGGCTCGGCCAACCTACCGCCACCACCAACACCCTGCTGGGCGCCAACTATCCCCGACTGGCATTCCTGTAGCCTCGACGCGAAGTCACACGGCTTTCACGGGGATGGTCTGGCCGCTTCCCGTGAAACAATGGTTTCATGAGCCACGATATCGATCTTCTCGTGATGAACGCACACCCCGACGACGCGGAGGTGCATGTGGGGGGCCTGCTGGCCCTTTGTTCGGCGCGGGGCCTGAAGGCCGCCATCGTCGATGCCACCTCCGGCGATCTGGGCACCCGCGGCACCACCGAGACGCGCAAGCGCGAAGCCGCCGAGGCGGCACGGATCTTAGGGGTGAAACGCTTCATCCTGGATTTCCCCGACGTGCGTTTCGATGAAGCGGAACCCTATCGCGTGAAACTCGCCGAGGTCATTCGCTGCCTGCGGCCCCAG
>JAJTBC010000061.1 GCA_021287085.1 Bacillota bacterium
GAAGCGCTCGCCGTCCGTGGTCTTAGGAAGGCAGGCTTCCGCCTGGGAAAGCGGCCCTTCCGTCAACAACACATCCAAGGTTTTACGAGACTGCCCCGTGACAGGGCCTTGGCCCCAAAGCCCCAGGGATAGGCCCAGACACAGCGCCGCTGAAAGCAGCGAGGCCCTTCTCTTCATACGTCACCTCAGAGGGGAATGGGGAGGATCGCCTTCATGCCCCTCGCCCTGGGCGCGGGGATCGGGCGTGGGCGCCGACTGTCCCCAGGCGCGATCTTCGGGCGACTGGGTGCGGGCCTTTTCCCTGGCTTCGCGCACCGTCTGGATGTAGGCGCCGGTACTGGCCACCTTGGGCTGGGTGCCAGGCTTGAAAGCCAGATGCACGATGTCCTTGGGATCCGTGGCGCTGGTGGCGAGGCCTCCCGTGGATTTGTCGATGTCGGCCCATTCCATGCCATCGGGAGCCTTGAATTCTTCCCTGGGAGTGCTGGGCAACGCGGCCTTCATGAACTCGATCCAGATGGGAAGCGCCACCCGAGCACCATCAGCGCCGGGCCGGTAGATGGTCTTCTTCGCGTCGAGGCCCACCCATACGCCGCAGGTGATGCGCGTGGAAAAACCCAGGTACCAGGCATCGGTGTGATCGTCGGTGGTGCCGGTCTTGCCCGCCGTGGGCCAGTTCAGCTCGTTGGAGCGCGCGCCGGTGCCGCGCTGGGCCACGCCCTGAAGGCACTGCACGATCTGGAAATCGGTCATGGGGTCGATGGCGTCCTCACCGCCCTGCCCCTGGTAGGTTTCCAGCACCCTGCCGTTGCGATCCACAATCTTGCGGATGAGGAAGGGCGGCGGCGAGAGCTTGCCGCCATTGGCGATGGTGGCGTAGCCCCGCACCATGTCCTTCAGCGTGAGATCCGACGAGCCCAGCGCCATGCTGGGATAAGGCTGCACCTTGCCCCCCACGCCGCATTTCCGGGCGAAATCCAGCACGTTCTCGATGCCCGTGGCCTCCAGCGTTCGCACGGCGGGCAGATTGCGGGAATCGCGAATGGCTTCCCAGATGGGAATGGGGCCCCAGAAATCCCGCTCGTAGTTCTTGGGCTCATAGACCGTCGTGCCGAAGGTGAAGCGCGTGGGGATGTCCTGCACGATGGTGGCGGGCGTCATGCCTCGCGCGAAGGCCGCGCCGTACACGAAGGCCTTCATGGTGGAACCCACCTGGCGCTCCGCCTGGAATGTGCGATTGAACATGCTCTTCTTGAAGTCGTATCCGCCCACCATGGCGCGGATCTCGCCCGTGGCGGGGTCCACCGCCAGCAGCGCCGCTTCCACATCCGGCTCCTGATCCAGCTCCAGCTTGATGGGGATCCCGTTTTCGCCCGCTTCCTTCACCAGGAAAAGCGGCGTCGCGCCTCGGGGCAACAGTTTCTGAATGTCCTTGCCCGCCCAGGCGAAAGCACTGGCGGGCACGTCCAGGGTGGTCTGGCCCACGCGCACCTTGGCCACATCCTTCGACCAGCCCAGGATGATGCCGCGCACGTTGTCGCCCTCTTCGAAAAAGCGGTTCCAACCGTTCAGGGTGGCCTTGTCGGGATCGTTCACGAAGCGCACGCCATCCTTGCGGAAGCCGCGACGGCGATCCACAGCCTTGAGGCCCTTTTGCACCGCCTCGTTGGCTGCCATCTGCCACACGCTGTCGAGGGTGGTGTGGACTTCCAGGCCGCCGTCCATCACCCGTTCCTTGCCGTACTTGTCGAAGAGATACTTCTTCACTTCTTCCACCGCATAGGCGGCGATGGCCTCTTCGTGGGCGTTCTCACGCGCCAATCGCACCGGATGCTCCATGAGCAGCCGGGCATCGGAATCCTTCAGGTGGCCTTCATCCACCATGCGCCGCAGCACGATGTTCCGCCGATTGCGCACCGCCGCCCGCCGCTTGGGATCGGGGCTATAGGGATTGTAGAAGTTGGGATTGGGAAGAATGCCCACCAGCAGCGCGCATTCCTCGATGGAAAGCTGCGGCGCGCTCTTGCCGAAATAGAACTGGGCCGCCGATTCCAGACCGTGAATGCGGCCCCCGAAGAAGGCCTCGTTGGCGTACTGCTCCATGATCTGCTTCTTGGTGTAGGCCTTTTCCAACTTGCGGGCCAGGATGATCTCCTTGAGCTTGCGGTCCAGCCGCTTCTGGCGCTTGGCAGTCACCGTGCGGATGAGCTGCATGGTGAGGGTGGAAGCGCCCTCCCGCTTCTGGAAACCGCTGGACACGAAATGCCATCCGGCCCTGAAAAAGCCCCGCACGGACACACCGCCATGGCTCCAGAAATCCGCATCTTCCGTGGCTACCAGCC
>JAJTBC010000062.1 GCA_021287085.1 Bacillota bacterium
CCGGGCTAAGGGGCTGGCCGAAGCGCGCCCGCACGGTGCCAGGGCGCATCATCTTGGCGCCAGGAGGGAAAACCTCGAAGGTGCCATCGATGGCCAAGGGCACGATGGGCACGCCCGCATCCATGGCGAGGTTGAAGCCGCCCTTCTTGAACGGCAGCAGCTGGCCGCTGCGGGTACGCGTGCCCTCTGGAAAGATCACCACGTTCTTGCCGCCGCGAATCTTCTGAGCCGCGAGCTTGAGGCTCTGGATGGCCCGTTCGCGGTTCTTGCGGTCGATGAAGATCATGCCTGCGGCCCACACGGCCCAGCCCACGCCGGGCATCCACCGCACTTCCTTCTTGGCGATGTACACCGCCGGAATGGGAATGATGTAGGTGAGGAAAGGCGGGTCCAGCAGACTGGCGTGGTTGCACATGAAGATCACGGGCTGGCGCTCCTCGCGGATCTCGGCGGGGAGATCTTCCCATCCGGACACGCTCCACTTCACGCCGCTGAGGAAGAACTGCTGGCGAATCCACCATTTCCCGATGCCGAAAAAGGCCCGGCGCGCTCCTAGAATGGGCGCCATCAGGCAGCAGGTGAGGCTTACCACCACTACCGAGAGCGCGGACCATGCCACCATCAGTGCCCGCCAAAGCCAGGTTCCCCGCCAACCGTTCACGATGACTCCTCTGTTCCATTGAAGCCTGGATGCAGGCGGGCACCAAGACACAACCGTTGGGCCCGGCGATTCTGCATCTGGCGGTTCAGCGGCGTTCCATCGACATTACGTTTTGACAAATGTCACAAAGGGCCTTTGAATGGCCTATCGCGCAGCAAGCCTTTTTGCCAACCCGCTCATGCCTGGAGGGACTGGATGTCCATCGAACACAGCTCGGACGTGGTGATCGTGGGAGGAGGCATCATGGGGGCTACCTTGGCCGCGATGCTGCACGAGCTTCAACCGGATCTCACGCTTCAAGTTTTCGAACGGTTGGAGGATGTGGCCCTGGAAAGCGCGGAGGCCATGAACAATGCGGGCACGGGCCATGCGGCCAATTGCGAACTGAACTACACGCCTGTGAAAGGCGATGGTTCGCTGGACGTGACCAAGGCCATGACCATCAACGCCTCTTTCGAAATGTCGCTGCAGTTCTGGTCCTATCTGTTGGAGCAGGGCCTCATCGATCATCCTGGGCAGTTCCTCAATCCGGTTCCGCACATGAGCTTTGTGTGGGGCCAATCCAATGTGGATTTCCTGAAGGCCCGCCACGCCAAGCTCAGCGCTCACCCCATGTTCGGCTCCATGGCCTTCACGGAGGATCCTGCGGTGATGGCGGAATGGGCGCCTCTGCTCATGGTGGATCGCGAGAAGAGTCAGCCCATGGCCCTCACTCGCGTGGATCGCGGCACCGACCTGGATTTCGGGAAACTGGCCCACGTGCTGTTCGGAGAGCTGGAAGGCCGCGCAGGCTACGCTTTGCACCTGAATCATGAAGTGAACAACTTGAAGAAGGAGAAGGACGGTCGTTGGCGGGTGTTCGTGAAGCATCGCCTCACCGGCGAAGGCCGCGAGGTGCTGGCCAAGTTCGTGTTTCTGGGCGCGGGTGGCGGCTCGCTTCCCTTGCTGCTGAAGGCGGGCATTCCC
This sequence comes from Bacillota bacterium, assembly GCA_021287085.1. GTDB lineage: Bacteria > Acidobacteriota > Holophagae > Holophagales > Holophagaceae > JAYREN01. The sequence goes on from JAJTBC010000062.1 coordinate 1,628, forward strand.
GAAGGCATCGGCTATGGCGGCTTCCCGGTCAGCGGCAAATGGCTGGTGTGTCACAACCCGGAGGTCATCGAGCGCCATCAGGCCAAGATCTACGGCAAGGCTTCTCTGGGCGCTCCGCCCATGTCGGTGCCCCATCTCGACACCCGCATGATCGATGGCAAGAAGGCTCTCCTGTTCGGTCCCTTCGCGGGCTTCACCACCAAGTACCTCAAGCGTGGTTCGTACCTGGATCTGCCTCTGGCCATTCGACCTTCGAACATGAAATCCATGCTTTCCGCGGGCCTGCACAATCTGGATCTCACCAAGTATCTCATCGGCCAGGTGATGCTGTCTCACGAGCAGCGCATCGAGGCCCTGAGAGAGTACATGCCCAGCGCTCGCAGCGAGGATTGGACCCTGGAAGTGGCGGGTCAGCGCGTGCAGATCATCAAGCCCGATCCGAAGCTGGGAGGGAAGCTGGAATTCGGCACCGAGATCGTGGCCTCGGCCGATGGCTCCCTGGCGGCGCTGCTGGGGGCTTCGCCGGGGGCTTCCACCGCCGTCTCCACCATGCTCGGCATGATGGAACACTGCTTCCCACAGGCCACTTCGCCGAAGTGGAGGAGCGTGCTCGAACGGATGGCGCCTGCCCATGGTCATGATCTGGCCAAGGAGCCGGAATTGTTGAAGCGCATTCGGGATCGCAACGACGCAGTGCTGGGTCTCGGCTGAGAGCTACGTCAAACCCCAAAGACTGGCACACTGAATCCCGTGCAGCCTCGCAAGGGAGAGGCTTCTTTGAGGAATAGCTATGACTTGGTGGCATGCGTTACTGCTGGGCTTGGTGCAGGGTTTGACGGAATTCCTTCCGGTCTCCTCCACGGCCCATCTCACGCTGGTGGAAAACCTGATGCTGGGCCGCAGCATGCCCTTGGCCTTCGATGTGCTTCTGCATGTGGGCACCCTCGGCGCGCTGATGGTCTATTTCCGTAGGGATCTCGGCCAGGTGGTGCGGGGAATTTTCGGTCGCGACGAGGAGGGTCGCCGATTGGCCTTCTGGCTTTTCCTGGCCATGATTCCCACGGGGGTGTTCGCGCTTTCCACCAAGGCGCTGAAGGAAACGGCCAAAGCGCACATCTGGGTGTACGGTGTGTTCCTGCTGGTGACGGCGGTG
>JAJTBC010000064.1 GCA_021287085.1 Bacillota bacterium
CAGCTCAGCGACCCCGACAAGATCCAGGCGGGCCAGACCCTGAAGATCCCCCTGGACTGAGAACAGCCGAGGATCTTCGCTTCCAAGCCCCCTTCGCGGGGGCTTTGGTTTAGGATCGCGCTTCGTTTCGAGCCCGTCGCCACTGGGCGGGCATGAGCCGGTTTCCCCTTGTGGCTCGTGGCGCTATGGTGGAGCATGCCTTCCGCACCCATCTCTCCCGCTCGCCTCAAGATCGCCTGGGCCGTGGCCGTGGCGGTGGATCTGCTTCAGGTGGGGCTGATGCCTGTGACCGGCTCCCTCATCACCTGGGTGGATGCGCCCTTGGACATTGTCACCATGATCGTGCTGTGGCGGCTGCTGGGCTGGCACTGGGCGTTGCTGCCGAGCCTGCTGGTGGAGCTGCTGCCCTATGCGGAACTGGTGCCGACCTGGTCGGGCGCGGTGTTCCTCATCCAGCAAAGCCGCAAAGGGGAGATGAGCGCCCCGCCGGAGCCCGGCGAGCGGCCCATCAAGGACGTGACTCCGAAGCCGCCGCAGCCTCCAACGCTTCCGCCTTCTTGATGAACACGGGGTATTCCGGCACGTTCTGCATGCCGCGGCGCCAGACGGTGGTGACCTTCTCGATCTTCAGCACCACGTCCATGCCTTCCACCACGCGGCCGAACACGCAGTAGCCCATGCCTTCCGCCGTGCGGGCGGTGTGGTCCAGGCTGGCGTTGTCGGCGGTGTTGATGAAGAACTGCGAGCTGGCGCTGTGGGGATCGGGCGTGCGGGCCATGGCGAGGGTGCCCACGAGGTTCTTGAGGCCTGCCTTGAAGGTGGCGGGGGCTTCGTTGGTGATGGCGCCGTGGGTGGGCTTTTCGATGAGATCGGGCGCCATGCCCCCGCCCTGGATCATGAAGCCGGGAATGACCCGATGGAACACGGTGCCTGCGTAGAAGCCCTCGTTCACGTAGCGCAGGAAATTGGCCACGGTGATGGGCGCGATCTCCGGCTCCAGCTCCACCACGATGGGGCCGTAGCTGGTGTCGAGGCGCACGCGGGGCTTGGGTTTCGGCGCAGGCGGCGGCGCGGGAATGGGCGCAGGGGCTTCCGCCACGGGCGCAGCCTTGCGCTTGGGCGCGGGCCTGGTCTGGGCGGCCAGGGGCAGCAGGGAAAGGGAAAGCAGGATCGGCAACAGGCGCATGGGAACTCCCCTTCCCTGATTTGACCAGAAGAGGAAGCCTCACAGAAAGGCTAGACTTCCTCCACAGGGGTTGCCATGGATGCTCGATGGATCGTTGCCTTGGCCTTGAACGCGGGGTTGGCGCTGGCCCAGGATGTGCCAGCGTTGGCGCGTCAACTGCAGCATGACGATCCCCGGGTGCGGGAAAAAGCCGTGGCGGAACTGGCCGTTAAGGGCGCGACGGATCCAGAGTCGGTGAAGCTGTTGGTGAAGTCGCTGGATCATCCCGATCCCTACCTGCGCGGGGCGGCGGCCTTGGCCCTGGGCCGCGTGGGCCGTGCCGCAGTGCCCGCCCTGGTGGAAGCCCTTGGAAGCGACAAAGTGATGGTGCGCGAATCCGCCGTGATCGCCCTGGGGCGCATGGGTGGGGAAAGCCCTGAGGTTCTGCCAGCGCTGGTGTGCGCCCTGGAGGATCCCAGCGCCTACGTGCGCTTCGGCGCGGCCACGGCGCTGGCGGAACAAAAGGGCGATGCCGCCCCGGCCCTGGGGCCCCTCACGAGATGCCTGGGCGATGCGCAGGAAGAGGTGCGCCGAGCCGCCAGTCAGGCCCTGCGGCGCCTCGATCCATCCGGTCGCGCCCGGCCCGCCACGGCCCAGGCGGTCATCGAGCAGGTGGAGCGGTGGGTGCCCAGGCTGCTGACGGAACATCACGTGCCGGGCCTCGCCATCGCCTTGATCCAGGATCGGCGGGTGATCTGGTCCAAGGGGTTCGGGGTGACGAGCGCCGATTCCAAGGAGGCGGTTACACCGGAAACGGTGTTCGAGGCCGCTTCCATGAGCAAGCCCATCTTCGCCATGCTCGCCATGCAACAGGTGGACCTGGGGCGGCTGAAGCTGGATCGTCCCCTGGAAACGCCCGCAGGCGAGCGGTTGCGCCCGGATTTGCCGGAACGCCGGGGGATCACCGCCCGCATGCTGCTTTCCCATACCTCGGGACTGCCCAATTGGCGACCCGGCGGGGAGGAGCGCGAAGGCCCCATTCCACAGCGCTTCGCGCCGGGTCAAGGGTTCACCTATTCCGGCGAAGGCATCTTCCATCTGCAGCGGCATCTGGAGCGGGAGGTGGGCTTGCCTCTGGAAGCCTGGGCGGAGAAGGCCCTTTTCGCGCCCTTGAACCTGCGCCACACGGGCTACGGCTGGACTTCGGAGCGGGCGCGGAAGATGGCCCAGGGCCACGGCGAGAACGGCGCAGCGCTTCCTCCTTCGCCCTACCTGCATCCCAACGCCGCCTACACGCTCTACACCACCGTGGAGGACTATGCGCGCCTGGTGGTGGAGATGTTGAAGGCGGAGCGGGGCCAATCAAAACTTCTATCTCAGACCTCGGCTCAGGAAATGGTGAAAGGCCAGGTGAAGGTCGATGCGCGCGAACCTCTGGAACGGCCCGGGGCGGCCCAGGGCAGGGCGGTGCAGTGGGGCCTGGGCTGGTCTCTGAACGAAACGGACCAGGGCCTTATCGCCCATCACAGCGGGGCCAACCAGACGGGCTTCCGCTGCTTTTCGCAGTTCTCGCCATCGAGAGGCACGGGCCTGGTGATCCTCACCAATGGCCTGGGCGGCGGGGAACTTTGGACCCGCCTCGTGGCGGTCATCGGGGATTTCTGAAATGCTGGATCATGCATTTCCTTGATCTTCCACCCTGGCTGCTTTCCCTGTTGCTGGCCCCCTTCGGGCTGGTGCTGGGGTCTTTCGGCAATGTGCTGATCCATCGCCTGCCCCTGGAGGATCCGGCGGACCGCAACGTGGCCACCAAGCCCAGCCACTGCCCTCGCTGCAAGGCGCGCATCCGGTGGTACCACAACGTCCCCCTGCTTTCGTGGCTGGTGCTGCGAGGCAAGTGCGCCGACTGCGGGGCGCCCATCTCCTTCCGCTATCCGCTGGTGGAGCTGCTGGGCGGCCTCATCCTGGCGGGATCGGTGTGGGTCTTTCCCTTCGGCACCTTGATCTGGTTCAAGGGCGTGATCTGCGCGTTGGCGCTGCTGGTGCTGTTCTTCACGGATTTCACCGAGTTCATGCTGCCCGACGTGCTCCAGTTTCCGCTCATGGCGCTGGGCCTGCTGTTCACGGTGCCGCAGATCTTCTGGCCGGAGCACCTCACCACGGTGGTGGGGCACGGCTGGAATCTGCTGCGGGTGGAAACCTTCCTCAACGGCCTGCAAGCCGCGCCCGCGTGGATTCCGGCCGGTCATCTGCCGGTGACGTGGAAGGAGAGTCTCATTGGCTTGGTGGCGGGCTACGGGTTGCCGTGGCTGGTGAACCTGCTCTACAAGCTGATCCGCAAGACCGACGGGCTGGGCATGGGCGATTTCAAGATGCTGGCGTGGCTCGGCGCGTTCTGGGGCTGGGGCGCCATGCTGGGCATCCTCTTCGCGGCGTCGCTCCTGGCGGTGGTCTTCGCACTGCCGCTGCTGATCTCAGGCCGCGCGAAGGGGCAGACCATGCTGCCCCTGGGCTGCTTCCTGGCCCTGGGAACGCTGCCGGTGGTGTTCTACGGCCCGGCGCTATGGGCGGGCTATCAGGCGCTCTTCCGCTGAAGGGGAAGCCTCAGGTAGAAGTGCGTGCCCGCTTCCTCGCTGGAGGTAAAGCCCACCTGTCCGCCGAGGACCTTCTCGCCCAATAGCTTCATGCCGTACGTGCCCAGGCCGCGGCCATTGTGGGCCTTGGTGCTGAAGGCGTAGTGGAAGATCTGCTCGGCCACGCTTTCGGGGATCATCCCGTCGTTGTGCACCACGAAACCGATTCCCTGGGAGTCGGATTCCACCCAGATGGAAACTTCGCCGCCCTCCCGCACCGCTTCCAGAGCATTCACCGCCATGTTGAACAGGATGCGGTGGAGGATGCGCGCATCGCATTCCACCCGAAGCTGGGTCGGGCAGGGCTGCACGGTCAGGGTGCGGTGGTGCATGGAAGGATGATGCTGAAGGCCCTGGCGCACCTCCATGAGCACCGAAGCCACTTCCACCATGCCCCATTCCACCTTCAGATCCCCTTGTTCGGCGCGCACCAACAGATGCTGGTTGAACACTTCGCGGGTGAGGTGATCGGAGAGATCCAGGATGCGTTGCGCGGCCACGGCCACATCGCTGCCGGTGGGCGTCTGCAGCAGTTCCGTCCAGCCGTGCAGGCCCTGGAGCGTGTTCATCAGATCGTGGAGGAAGAGGCGATCCAGTTTTTCCTTCTGCCTCAGGTCGCTGACATCGCTCAGCACCACCAGCAGCAACTCCCGACCGCTGAAGACAAAGGGCACGACCCGCACGCGGAAATCCTTGAAGGCCTGCGCGTCGTCCTGACGGACCTCCAGGGTACATTCGCCTTCGGCCACCACATGGTTCTCCTGGGCGGCCAGGATGCTCAACACCGCGCCGCAGTGGCGGCAGGAAGACCCGGTACCGCAGCCGTGAGGGCCTTCAAAGGCATGGGCGCAATGGAGCAGCTCCCCGGGACGCAGGCCTTGAAACAGTTCGGGCCCTTCCAGGTCCAGATCCTTCCGCGCGGATGCGTTCACCGCCAGGATCTGGCGATGCTCGTTGAGTACCAGGGCGTGGCTTTCGACAGTTTCCAGCAGGAGCGCAATGATCGGGTTTTCCACGCAAAGACGAATCTCGGAGCGCAGCTCTTCATCCGAGGCCCGCTCGCCCGAAGCAAAATCAGTATCCAGAGGTTTTGACGGCTCTTCGTGGGGCATGGAAATTCCGAGGTTGCGGAATTGTCGCATGAATTGAAGGAAACCTAGGCGTATTAGGGCAAAAATGTGAAGGAAAAGGTCTGAGGGTGCGGTCTGAAACTCGCACGGGCTGCGCGCCCAGCTCGGCTCCCTCGCTCCGAAGAACGAGGCTTCACCGCTGGCTGAGCCACTGCCAGCCCAGGCGCAGCAGAAGGGCGCTCACCACGACGATGAAGATGACGCGCACCCAGCGGCTGCCTTTCTTCAGCGCCGTGCGTGCGCCCAGGTAGCCGCCCACGCCGTTGCCCGCGGCCATGCAGAGGGCCACGGTGGGCACCCAGCTCCCATGCCACAGGAACACCGCCAGCGAAGACACGTTGGAAGCCCAGTTCACGCTCTTGGCCAGGGCCGAGGCCCGCAGGAAATCGAAGCCCAGCACCGCCACGAACAGGAAGATCAGCAGGCTGCCCGTGCCGGGACCGAA
>JAJTBC010000082.1 GCA_021287085.1 Bacillota bacterium
TTTCCGAAGCGATCCCCAGCCTTCGTTCGAGCTCGTAGTGAAGGCCTCGGAGCAGGCCGAGGCCTTGGCTAGGTCCCTTGCCACGGTGCTGAAGGGATTGGACCGCGGCGTTCCCTCCGATGCGCCTCACCCGATGAATGATCTTCTGGCCGAAGAAGTGGCCCGCGATAGGGCCATGGGCCTTCTGTTCACGGGCTTTTCTGCGCTAGCCCTGGTGCTGGCGGCCCTGGGTTTGGGGGGCGCCCTGTCCCTGGCCGTGACCCAGCGAAGGCCAGAGCTGGGTCTGCGCATGGCCCTGGGCGCCACGGGCGCGCAGATCCTCAATCTCGTGCTGGGCCAAGGATTTCGCCAAGTGGCTCTGGGCCTGATGCTGGGCCTGCCTGCGGCCTGGGGCTTGGGCCACATTCTGCGAAATCAGCTTTACGGGGTTTCCCCCGGCGATCCCAGGCCTATGGCCCTGGCCGCCCTGGTGCTGGGCCTTACCGCCGCCCTCGCCTGCCTTATCCCCGCCCTTCGAGCCGCCCGCGTGCAGCCGGCAGAAGCGCTGCGTTCGGAATAGACTGCTTGCATGGCCTTCCGCATTCTCCTTGCTGACGATCAGCCCGATGTGCGGGAGAGCCTCCGGCTGCTGCTGAAGGCCGAAGGCTTCAAGGTGGATGCGGTGGCGAATCCTGGCGCGGCTCTGGCGGCGGTATCGGCGCTGCCTCCGGATCTGATGCTCATGGACATGAACTACAGCCAGGACACCACGTCGGGCCAGGAAGGGCTGGAGCTGCTGGATCGGGTGCGGGAGGTGGAACCGAACTTGCCCGTGGTGGTGATGACCGCCTGGGGCAGCATCGAGCTGGCGGTGGAAGCCATGCGGCGCGGGGCGCGGGATTTCGTGGCGAAGCCCTGGGAAAACGTCCGGCTGCTGGCCACGCTGCGCACGCAGTTGGATCTGTCGGAGGCCCAGCGCCGCAGCCAGCGTTTGGAGGCGGAAAATCGTCTGCTGCGAAGCGATGGACTGCCACCCCTCATCGCCCACTCCAAGGCCATGGAACCGTTGTTGCGTCTCATGGAGCGATTGGGGTCGTCGGAGGCCCACGTGCTCATCACCGGCGAGAACGGCACGGGCAAGAGTCTGCTGGCGCGGCATCTGCATGTGGCGTCGAGGCGCGCGGAAAGGCCCCTCATCACGCTGAACGCTGGAGGCTTCGCTGAAAGCCTGCTGGAAAGCGAACTGTTCGGCCACGCCAAAGGCGCCTTCACCGACGCCAAGAGCGACCGCACCGGACGTTTCGAGCTGGCCGATGGCGGTACGCTTTTCCTTGATGAAATCGCCAACGCGCCGACCTCGCTCCAAACCAAGCTGCTGCGCGTGCTGGAGACCGGCGAATTCGAGCGCGTGGGATCGAGCCGCACCCAGCGGGCGGACGTGCGAGTGCTGAGCGCCACCAATACCGATCTGGGCCGCGAAGTGGCCGCAGGGCGCTTCCGCCAAGATCTGCTCTTCCGCCTCAACACCTTCGAATTACGGTTGCCCCCGCTGCGGGAGCGCACGGAAGACCTGGCACCCTTGGCCATGCATTTCCTGGAGCGCCATGCCCGCACCTATCGCAAGGCTCTAGCGGGTTTCGATGAAGGCGCCTGGCGCGTTCTGGAGCGTCACTGCTGGCCGGGCAATGTACGAGAGCTGGATCATGCGGTAGAGCGGGCCGTGCTGATGGCCGCCGGGCCGCGTATTACGGCTCCCGATCTGCTGCTGAACGCTCCCATGGAACCTGGGGCCACGTTGGAGGATCTGCCCCTGGAGGACATGGAAGCCCTGCTGATTCGCAAGGCCCTGGCTCGCCACGGCAGCGCCATCGCCGCCGGGGAAGCCCTGGGTCTGTCCCGAAGCGCCATGTATCGACGCATGCAGAAATACGGCATCAGCATATGAAAAGAGGCTTTGGAGAGGTTTTCCGCCCAAGCGCAGCATTTCATCCTTCCTTCTCTGTTCATCCTTTCCCCGTGCCAACACAATGCACCCTCTGTTTCCCATGACCCACGACCGCCGCCTGCTTTGGCTAGCCGGCGGAAGTCTGCTTCCCCTGGGTCTGTTGGCGTTGATTTTCGCGCTTTGGCCGCACCTGGTTCGGCCCTGGAAGGTGGTATTGGGCGTGGCGGCTGTGGCGGCCTCGGTAGCGATGCTGCGGCTCCTGCGCCGAGGAATACAGCGTCCTCTGCAGACCCTTTCCAATGTGTTGGCGGCGTTACGCCAGGGCGACTATGCCTTTCGCGCACGCACGAAGGCAGGTGTGGATCCGCTGGCGACGGTGTTCCATGAGCTGAACAGTCTTTCGGAGTTGTTGGCGCAGCAGCGGATGAAGGCCATGGAAGCCACGGCACTGCTGCGGACGGTGATGTCGGAAATCGACGTGGCGGTGTTCGCTTTCGATGAACACGCGCATCTACGCCTGGTCAATAGAGCGGGAGAGCTCCTCTTGGCGCGCTCGCACGATGGCTTACTAGGGGCCGAGGCCCGCGAACTGAACCTGCATGAGGCGCTCGCAGGGGAGGGACCGCGCTTGGTGGATCTGGATCTGCCGGGCCGCGCCGGGCGTTTCGAAGTCCGCCGAGGCGCCTTCCGACAGGGCGGCCGTCCCCATCAACCGCTGGTGCTTTCGGATCTCACACGGCCTTTGCGCGAAGAAGAACGCCAAGCCTGGCAGCGGCTCATTCGCGTGCTGGGCCACGAGATCAACAATTCCCTGGCGCCCATCCAATCGCTCTCCGGCAGCATCGGCACCATGATCCAGCGTCAGGGTGAAGACTGGCAGGCCGATGCGCACCAAGGGCTTTCCATCATTGCGTCTCGCGCCCAGGCGCTGGGGCGCTTCATGGAGGCCTACACGCGGTTGGCACGGCTGCCGGAGCCACGCATGGGCGAGGTGGAGGCCCGCGCCCTGGCTCACAAGGTGGCGGCCCTGGAATCGCGCCTTCCCGTGCAGGTGGCGGAGGGTCCGTCTGTGCGGGTCCAGGCCGATGGCGATCAATTGGAGCAGGCCCTCATCAATCTGGTGCGCAACGCCGTGGAAGCCACCCTGGGCGCGGGACAGCGTGTGGTGTTGACCTGGACCGCCACGGCCGAATCCCTCACGTTCATCGTGGAAGACGAAGGCCCAGGCCTTCCGGTGGGCGGCAATCTCTTTGTGCCCTTCTTCACCACCAAGCCTGGCGGCAGTGGCATCGGGCTGCTGCTCGCCCGGCAGATCGCCGAAGGCCACGGCGGCACGCTGCGGCTGGTGAACCGCGAGCCGGTGGGCGCCAGAGCCTTGCTGAGGCTGCCGCTATATCGCTCTTAATTCAGTGCTTCAGGCGCCAGAGATCCCAGCCCAGGGCCAGGACCATCAAGGCCATGAGGAACACGAAACCGATCATGAGGATGCGTTCCTTGGCGCGGATGCTGAAATCCTTGCCTCGCGCTTT
>JAJTBC010000136.1 GCA_021287085.1 Bacillota bacterium
CTTGGCCGCAAAGGCACGCAGAGCCTTCAGATCGGCGTAATCCCCCATGTCCTTGGCGAACTCGTCGTTCAGTTCGGGCACCGCACGCTCCCGCACGTCCTTCACGTGAACGTCATAGGAGACGGGCTTCCCGGTGGGGCCCTCGATGTTGAAGGTCTTGTTCTCGTCCACCTTCAAGCCCACCAGTTCCTTGTCGAAGGGACGATCCAGGGCCACCTGCACCACTTGATCCTTGAAGCTCTGCGCCTTCATGCCCTGGGGCTTCACCTTCACGTCGAAGGTCACGATGTGGCCTTCCGCCGCAGCGCCCTCCACGGGCGTGAACCGGGCGGCCCGCTGACGCAGCTCTTCGAGGTGCTCATCCACGGCGCCATCGTCGATGATCCGCTTCTTCTTGATGAGCTGCACGCCCTTGTAGTCGGGCAAGGTCACGGTGGGAGCCACGTCGAAATGCAGATGCAGGTGACCTTCGGCGCCCTCCTTCAGCTCGGCCTTCTCCACCGCAGGCTGGGAAATGGGCTGGATGCCCGCCTCGGTGGCCGCGCTCCAGAAATGGCGCTTCACCAGGGTTTCCACCACCTCGGTGTAGATTTCCCGCTGGTAGCGGCCCATCAGGACATCCTTGGGGGCCTTGCCGGGCCGGAATCCAGGCACGCGAACCTTGGGGGCCAGACCGGAAAGAGCCTTGCCGAATTCGGCGCTCACTTCCTGGGTGGGCACCACCAGTTCAATGGATTTGCGGGTATCGGAATGGTGGGTGAGATGGACCTGCATGAAAACTCCTGAAGAGCGGCCGAATGGGAGGCGAAATCCCGGGCCTTTGGTGCGAACGGCGGGACTCGAACCCGCACGGCCTGAGCCGCTGGAACCTAAATCCAGTGCGTCTACCAGTTCCGCCACATTCGCAAGTTGTCAAAGCTCGTGGTGCGCCCGGAGCGATTCGAACGCCCGACCCTCAGGTTCGAAGCCTGATGCTCTATCCAGCTGAGCTACGGGCGCGCACGAAGCTCCCATTCTATCCGGCTATGCCTCTTGATTCGAGCATTGTTTCTGGGCTGGATCGAGCTGCGAGTGTTTCAGGCTCTATGGGCTTCTTGAACCATATCCTGCGCGCTTTTTCCCCGCGCTTCGTTCTCAAACCCGCCCACATCCTACTCTTTCTTTCCGCCCACGGTGGCGTTGCCGATGAGGGGGCGGGCCCAGAAGCCGATGCTCAGGATGTAGCCCAGGGTCACGAGCAGGATGAGCATGCCGAAGCGCAGCCCGAAGGCGTCGCCCAGGCGGCCGATGATGGGGGGCAGGAAGGCGCCCCCCACGATGGCGGTACAGAGGATGCCCGCGAAGGAGCCGTGATGCTGGTCAATGGAGTTGAGCGCCAGGGCGAAAATGATGGGCCACATCACGGAACACCAGAAGCCCATCATGGGCAGGGCCACTAGTGCCACGGAACGAGAACCAAACAACGCTACCAACAGCGTCGTCATGGCGCAGAGACTGAACACGATGAGGATGCGGCGCTGATCGAAAAGTTTGAGCAACAGCAACCCCAGGGCGCATCCCGCCATGAGCAGCCCCCAGAAACCCGCCACGGCGCTATGGCCGCCCTTAGTGGGATCGACCCCGTGGTAGGTCTCAAGGAATTTGGAGATCCAAAACGCCACGCCCTGCTCCGTGCCGACGTAGCAGAAGGTGCCCAGGAAATAGAGTTGCACCACAGGTTTCTTCAGCAGCATGCCCAGCACCGCCGTAGAGCCCACCCGCTCGTCCTCCTTCAGCTCCATGGCGGGCACCTTCACCCAGGCCACCACCAGCACCATGACCAGCAGAATGGCAGCGAACACCCAGTAGAGGCTCAGCCAAGGGAGATGGGCCGGAGTCACTCGCGCCAGCAGCCTGATCAGCGCGCTGGAGGCGGCCTGTCCCTCCCCGATGTGCTTCACCAGGTATGCGAAAACATGAGGGCTGAGGAAGGACGCGGCGCCGAAAACCAACTGCGAGAGATTGGCGAAAAAGGCGTAGTGTTCTTCGCCGCCTGCCACACGCAGCAGCGGATTGATGACCACCTGCAGCATGGCGAAACCCACCGCGATGGTGAAGAGCGAGGGCAATGCGATGCCGTACGAGGGCTTGAAGGCAAAAAGGGCGGCGCCCAGGAACGCCAGGACGAAGGCTCCCACCAGCACAGGCTTGGCTTCGAAACGCTCGATGAGCATGCCTGCGGGAATGCTCATGACACCGTAGGCCGCGAAGAAGGCGAAGGGCATGAGACCCGCCGCGAAGGCGCTCAGGCCGAATGAGGCCTGAATGCTGGGTTCCAGAGGATCGAGGATGTTGGTGACGAAGGAGATGACGAAGAAGATCACCATCACCAAGAACACCATGAACGGATTGCGCTTCATCTGAACTCCCTATTCCGTGGCCGTGATCTTGCTCGCACGCTCGAAACGTCCTGCTTCGCGCCCGCCCAGCGCGGCCAGAGCCAAGCTGATCATCTGGGTGGGCAGCACCTCCAGGATGGGTCGCGTGGCTTCGTGATGGATCTTCATGCGCAGGGCTCCCTCCTCGGCTCCGGCGCCGCAGGCCAAGGCACGAGCTCCCGTGGCGCGGGTATCCACCAGCAATCGATCGTTCAGCTCGCGCGTACGCAGCTCACCTTCGAAGATCAACACGAAGGCTTCCTCGTTCAACATCTCCAGGGGCCCGTGGCGGAAGGCCGCGCTGCTCATGCCTTCTGCGTGGAATCGTGCAGATTCCTTGATGATGAGAGCTCCGGTGCCCACCGCCGCGAGGGAAAGTCCTCGTCCCGTCAGGAACAGGTGCTTTGCGCCCTTCAGCCGTTCCATGAAGAAGGCCGTATGGGAAGCCCATTCACGAACATAGTTTTCCACTGCGGGAATGGTCTCGGAAAAGGTATCAAGCATCCGGGTGGCAGTGCGACCAAGCAGGCGGTCCTCCAACCAGCGCAGGGCCATCAGCGCCGTCACGTACGTCTTGCACGACACGGTGGCTTCGGCTCCGGCGCAGGTGAGCACGGCAACATCGGATTCCAGGGCCAAGGGGCTGTCATGGGTGTTGGTGACCCCCACGAGCGCGAATCCGTTGGAACGCAGTTCGAGCAAACGCAGGATCTCGGCGCTCCGCCCTGATTGGGAAACGGCGATGACCAGGGCATCGCGCGTCAGCAACGCGGGAGCGTAGTGGATCAGCTCCGAAGTTTCGAGCATCACCGGGATATGGCCGGCCTGGGCCAGGGCCAGCGCCAAGGGGTGCAGCGCGTGGAAGGATGAGCCCATGCCTGTGAGCACCACATGCGTGAAATCGCCGCGGTTCATGCGCCCGGACAGAGCATTTGGAAACACAGCGCCCGAAAGCGAGGCCAAGGTTTCTCGCAGTGCCCGCGGTTGATCCTGGATATCGCTAAAGTACGGGCCTTGAACGATGGAAAGATGAGGGTTCACGTCAAGCTCCCTGGGGTTTGAAGCGGTGGTGCCACACCTGGGCTGCGCCGATGAGCGGCGTGTCTGGCCCCAGCGAGGCCATGGCGATGGTGGTCTTCTCGAAGGGAACCAGTCCGCAGTTGTGGCGAACCGTTTCGTGGATGGTGGGCAGGAAGAGATCCGCGCTTTGCAGCACGCTGCCTCCCAGCACGATGCGTTCAGGTGTGAAGAGCGTCACCAGGTTGGCGATGCCGAGGCCGAGGTACCTGGCCTCGCGCTGCACCGCCGTCTGAGCGAAGGCATCCCCTTGGCGAGCCAGCGCACACAGGTGGCGGGCGCTGAGATCGTGGCGATGGGCATAATCCTTGGGTGCGTGGATCTCCGCCCAGGCGGCCATGGCGGGACCGGCGGCCAGGATTTCCCAGCACCCTCGCGCACCACAAAAACACGGCGGCCCTTCCGGCTCGATGACGTGATGGCCGATTTCCGGGTGAGCGCCGTCCACGCCACGAAACAGGCGACCTTGCAGCACGATGCCACCGCCGATGCCCGTACCCACCGTCACGCAGATGAGAGAGTCCACCCCCTTGCCGCTGCCCCAACGGGCCTCGCCCAGGCTTGCAGCATCGGCATCGTTTTCCATGGCGGCGGACACGCCGAAGCGATCCCCCAGCACCTGAACCGGAGAGGCGTCTTCCCAGCCTGGAAGGAAATCCACCACCCCGATGCGACCCGTGATGGGATCCACGGGCCCCGTGCACCCGATGCCGAGGCCCTGCACGGAAACGTTTGCTTCTTCCCCACATTGACGCAGCAGTTCCGTCACCCGATCCATGGCCCCATCAAAACCCGCAACGGCAGCCGTGGGCGTCTGCCGCTGCGCCAGCAGTCGTCCATCTTCATCCACGATCCCTACGGCGATCTTCGTGCCGCCGATATCCACTGCACCGATGAACATGGCTTCCTCAACAATGTGAAATTACGAATTCCATTCGATGACGATGCCGTCGTAGGCATCCACCTCCAGCTCGCAGCCGGAACCCGCCAGTTTCAGCACTTCCGGCCCATTGGGGCCGATGCGGCGCAGGCTCTTGAGGGAAAGACTCGAAGCCAGGTGGATTTTCTGTTTCTGGGCGCTGTGATTCACTAGCACGACGTAGCCTCGCCCCTGGCCCTTCAACGCCGTGGCTTCCACCGATGGATGATTGGTCCAGAAGAGCGGCTTCACGCCGCCCCAGGCCCGAATGGCCTGGTACAGCCCATCGGCGTCGCTGGGTTTCTCGAAGGCGCTGGGCCGCGTACCCAAGTAGGTCTCCAGGGGATACGCGCAGAGCAGCGTCTTGCCTTTGCCAAAGCTATGGGCGACGAGCGCGGGATGACCATCCTGATCCTCGGCGATCACCTCGCCTCCAGCCACCTGAAGCAGCGAGCCCCACTGCGAGGGGCCGCCGCCCGAGGCCTGGAAGCGCAGGGTATCGCCCACCTTGAGCGTGCCCAGGGGCTTCACGATCTTCAGGGTGATGTCAGAAACCTGATGGGCGTCCACCAACCGCGCACCGAAAAGCTCTTCGCCATTGGGAAAGGCGGCATCCGAGGAAACAGACGCGTAGAGATGACCGCCGTTCTTCACGTAATCGGCAGCCTGCACATAGAAGGCCGTGTGAACGTGGGAAAGGAACGTGGCTCCGGTGCTGGTCAGTGGCGCAGGCAGAAGGATCAGAGGCCGCGTGTTCCAGTTCCCGTACTCGCGGGGGAAATCCACGGCGAAACCCGCGCGTCGGCCCAGGATGAAACTGGTGAGCAGACTTCCCATGAGCGCCGTGTTCTCCCCCGAGCCCTTGCCCGCGTTCTGCTGATCGGGCATGGCATCGCCATCTTCCACGGACACGTACGTCGGAGTGTTGGAACCTGCGAGCCCCAGGCGCGAAAAATCGCCGTGAGGCTTGGCCCATTCGTAGGGCACGAGTACTCCCGCATCGGCTTCCGGCTTCATGCCGGTAAGATCCAGCTGCCCCATCACCTTGCTGAACGCGCGGAAGGCCTTGGCCAGCGGTTTATCCTGCCGATCCCAGGTCACCATGCCCCAGGCGGTTTCCTGGGGCGTGCGCAGGTACGGAACCTGGCGCCACAGTGCGGGCGCGGCATCGGTGTAGCACCAGAGATTCACGCCGATGCTGCCTGCCGCGAAACCTGAATACAGATTGGCCCGATCGTAGAGCGCCACGCGCTCCGGTGCGTACTGGGCGGTGGAGCCTCCCATCTCGTGGATCATGGCCGGCTTGCCCGCGCCGCTGGACAGCGCGATCTCGAACGCCGCTCCATAGGTGCTGCGCTCGGAAAGCATGGGATCGGGAAAGAGATCCTGCTTGTAGATGGTGAAAGGATGCACGCTGAAGAAATCCACATCCTGCACTAGGTTGTCGGAACGGAAGGGGCCTCGGCCCGTTTCCTGACCGCTGGTGCCCACGACGATGGGCTGCTTGGCGCCGCCTTGCCGCAGGCCCCACGCCACCAATCGCGTCCAGTTGATGGCCGCCGCGTCCGTGGTCTGCCCACCCACGATCCAGAAAGGCGGCTCATCCGTGAGATCCCAGGCAATGATGCAGGTCTCGTTGGCATAGCGTTGTCCTAGCGCCTTCGCGTGCTCCGTCTGGAAACGCAGCATGTCCGGATTGCTATGCGGATTGCGCCCATGGCGCCAAGGCACGTCCCAGTAGGCTTCCCCCACCTCGCCTCCGACGAAGAGGCACGGATGGATGTAGATCTGGTACTTGTGTCCCATCGACACCAGGAAATCCAGTTGGCGAAAGGCCTCCGGGTTGTAGTCGCCGGGATTGGGCTCGAACCAGGCCCACAGCATATCGATGCGCACCAGGTTGTAGCCCAGCTCCTTCATCTTGGCGAAATCGGCCTCGATGTCCTTGGGATCCCACTGCACGGGCCAGTGCATGCCTGCCTTGGCCGGCACCCAATGGGCTCCCACGGGAATGAAGGGCTTGCCCTTGCGGGTGAAATGGCCCTGCTCCAGGCGCACTTCCGGCAGCTTTTCCTGAGCCATGAGGCCGCTGAAGGCGGGCGTCAACGCCACCAAGGCCAGCAGGATGCGACGGGCGGTGAATATCGACATGGGCAACCTCTTGATGGCTCAGGCGTTCAGGGCAGCGGCGCCTGGATGACTTCCATGAACCACTTTTCGGTGGTGGTGTCCAGACAGGATTGGAATCCGTAGAAACGGCCCTTGAAGATGTGCTGGAAAAGGCACGCCCGCTCACCACCCTGCACGGGATTGCCCGCAGTGGGCGTGTACGGCCCCCGCAGGTTTTCCGAAGCGAAGACCTTCACCTGCCATTCGCCCTTGGGCGGATTGTCGTAGCGCCCCGGATAGATTTCCGTGGAAAGGTAGTAGATGCCCTTTCCTTGGACGGGCTTCACGTACAACAGGCTGGGGGCCGCCACCGTTTCCGTGTCGCGCAGCAACACGGCTTCGGGAGCCTTGTCCAGATCCTCGATGCGAGCGGCCTGCTTCAACACCACCTCGAAATGGTTCTCGTCGTTGCCCCGGTAGTACACAAGGCCCAACAGTTTGGAAACGGGATCGCGGAAGAGGTTGGGGTTCTGGTTGCGGTTGATGGGCGCGACGCCTTTGGGAACCAGGATCCTGGATTCCTTCAGGTGCACCCCGTCGTCGGTGTAGTAGAGGGCGATATGACTCTGGGTGGTTTCGTAGTCGCGGGTAATGGCCATGTACACGCGCCTGGGATGCTTGGGATCAATGCCCACCAGCGCCGTGGTCCAGCGCGCATTGGTCAGCAGGGGATTCCCTTCGTACTTGGTCCAGTGCACCAGGTCATTGCTCCGAGCCAGCCCCGTGCCGCGCCCATGGTTGAGGGCGTAGTAGCCCCAGTACTTGAAGCCGCCACGGTTCAGCTCCACCACGGACAGGGTGTGGGGTTGCTGATCGCCTTCCCAGGCCTGAGGCGTTTCCAGGATACGAACAGGCTTGCTCAGATCGAGATAGGGAACCGCAGGCTGCTGGGCCGAAAGGGTCGCAGCTGCCAGCATCCAAGGGACAAGGCATTTCATGGCCACCTCCTAGAAACGATACGTGAAGACCACCTGAAGCCAACCGGGGTTGATGCCCCCCTGACGCACCAGCGGATCGTTGAGGTCTTTGCCCGCCAGCTCGGTCTGCTGATAGAGCAGTTCCAGGGACATATGCGACGAAAGGGCGTAGTCCAGACCGAAGCGGAATCCGAACTTGATGCCGCTGGCGTCGCGAATGGGGAAGTGATGATCCCGATCCAGAGGGTCTGCCGTGTTCTCCGTGCCCTTCAAGCTCATGCCGTAATGGTTGAGGGAAAGGCCTACCACGGCGCGCATGGGCTTCACGCCCGTGGGCACAAACAAGTCGCCGTGCAACTGCGCCAGGTTCAGCGAAGTGGTGAGACCGTTGTGGGCCTGGCCAGGCATGAGGGCAAACGCCAAACCCGTGCGGGCCTGGATCTCGGTGCCGGGCAGATGCCCGTTGTAGTCGGCCCCCACCGTGTAGGCCAGGGACGCGTGGGTGGCTTTTTTTAGGCTATCCAAGGCCCCGATGAGGCCACCGCTGACGCTGAACTGGGCGCTCAGGGAGGAGGATGCGGCCACCAGCGATAGAAGCAATGCAGAGTGAATCAACGCTCGCATGGGATCTCCAGGGAATCAGAACTTCAGACCGATGTTGAAGGACACGGTGCGACCCGCATCGTAGTAGTTGGCGTTGTTCGCTGTGCCCCAGGGCATGTTGAACTGTGCCAGCGGTCGCCCCAGCACGGGCGCGCTGCCGACGTTGGGATCAAAGGACATGTCGTTGTTCCAGTCGTACATCTGCCGCTGGGAGATATGGTTGAACGGGTTGGTGACCAGGATCTCGGTCAGGAGAACCATGCGGGAAGCCAGGGGAATCTGGGCCTGCAGCTTCAGCGACACATCGAAGGCATCGTAGCCTCCCGTAAATCCGTTGGGACTTCCGTAGTACAGCGAGTACTGCTGGGCGATGTTGAAGCCTTCGGCGATGCCCATGGCGAATACCGGAAGCTGCACACCGTTGTAGGGCAGCGTGGCATAGGGATTGTTGACGTTCAGATTGCCGTAACCCACCAGGCTGCGGCGCCCGCCGGTGTAGTACTTGCCCAGGATCGACGCCGACATGTTGCCCTTGCCCACGGGCACTTCGTAGGTGAGGAAAGCGTTCAGCATCTGCCCCTTGTTGAGCAACGTATTGGTGGGGCCCCACACCTGAGGATCGATCCCCAGCTTCAGCTTTTCATCCCGGTAGTTGTAGTAGTCCAGTTCACTGGGCAGGCCGTGTTCGGTGAAGTAGGTGTAGTTGCCTCCCCAGGTCCAGCGCGCGGCAATGCGCTCCACCCAGGAGATTTCCACATCCTGGAATGTCCGGGTGTGTTCGGAGTTGATGAAGGGCTGGGTCTGGTTCCAGGAGAAGGGCTGCCCGGTCACGGGATTCACCACCATGGTGAGGTACTTGGTGGGATCCTTGGGGTCGTATATGCCTTGGTGCGCGAAGGCCACCCAATCCTTCTTGTACTGCCGTTGTACGAAATTGATGCGAACCGATCCCGTTTCGAAGTTGCGGGTGTAGCCCAGGCTGAATTCCAGCGCGTAGGGCACCTCGAGGTTCTGGGTGCGCATGGTCTGATCGAGCGCGATGACCTGTTCGGGATTGGGGTTGTAGTTGTCGAGACTGATGAGCTCGGCGTACGTGACCCAGCGCACGCCGTAGCGGCCCGCGTCGTATCCCAATCCAGGATTCAGAAGCACGGGAGGCTGGGCATCGCCGGGATTGCGCAGGCTGTAGCCCGCGCCGTTCCAAGCCCGCACCACACGGGAGAACCAGCCGTTGGTGCGGAAGTACGAGGCGAAATCATCGGAATAGCGACTGGCCAGCTTCGCGGCGGTGAAGGAGTAGATTTCCTGGTTCTTGCCGTCGGGATTGAACTTCAGCTGCAGTCGAGGTTCCAGGATGCTGTTGTCGGCCTGGGTCTTACCATTGGTGTCGTGCAGCACGAAGCGGTTGTAACGCACACCCACCATGAGGTTCCAGCGGTCATTCATGGTCCAGGTGTCGTTGATCCAAAGGCCGGTGGAGTTGTTCTTGGAGAGCGAGCCCCCCACGGTGTACTGCTCGATGTGGGAACTGGCGCCCATCATGGTCTGGTTCCACAGCAGCAGATTGTCGTTCATCATGTCGTCGGGCGAAATCAGCGGAGACCCGTCGGCGGTATAGAACACGGGGAAGAGGTAGCCTGCCGCATCCAGAGGCGATTTGCTGTAATCGCGGACAAAACCCCCTTCCATCACGCCATAGTTGCGGTTGCGCTCCCGGCCGAACTGATGCTTGGTCTGGAAGAACTCTCCGCCGAAATCGATGTCGTGCTGTCCCTTCCAGTGCTGGAAGGTCTTGACGTTGATGGAGACCGCCCCGTTGCCCACGATGTTGGGCGTGATGCTGCTGGACGAGCGCAGGGTGGCAAAGGCACCGAAATACGCGGAGCGGTTGCCGTAGCCCCACCAGCCCTGGGTTTCTTCGGGCACATGGAGCCGCACATTGGGATCGCCCGAGCCCAACTGGGAATAGACGAACACCGGATAGGTCGTAGGACCGCTCACGTCATGGGATTTCAATTCGGAGCTGGAGATCTTCGCTTCCAGGAACCAGTTCGAACTGAGGGAGCTGTTCCAGTTCAGAGTCCAGGCCTCCGTGCGCGTCACAGCGGTGCCCACGAACGCTTTGTAGATCGCCTCCACCGGCGGGTGTTCGAACTGGAACCCCGTGCCCGACGTGGACGTGTTGCTGTAGAGGTAGGTCAGCGAAACGATGTTGTTGGGCGTGATCTGTGCCGAAATCTTGGCCTGGTAGTGGTCGTACTTCGTGTCCGAGGGAACGATGGCGTTGTTGTCGCTCTTCAGCAGGTCGGGATTGCCGAAGCTGGTGGGAGCGCCGATGCGATTGATGAGCACGTTGTCCACGGCGGAGTAGAGTCCCCAGGTGGTGAGGGGATGGACCATGTAGGTTTCCCATGGCCCTGGTAGATCGTTCCAGGTGGTGCCGCCGTCCGTGGTCTGCTGCATGGTGCCGGGCTTGCCCCAACCTAGGCGCGTGGAGCCATAGGCCTTGGGCTGAAGGCGTCCTCCCACGAAGAACCAGATTCGGTCCTTGAGGATGGGGCCGCTGAAAGTCACGTCGGTGTAGCGCGAATAGCCTTCCAGCGCGTTGATCTCCGACTGCGTCAGGTCCCCGCCCACAGGACCTTTGGAGAGATTGGTGGTCCATGCGTTGCGGTTGATGAATTCGCGCACGGTGCCTTCGAAGGTGTTCGAACCGGTCTTGGTGGCGATGTTCACGGCACCGCCGCTGGTGCGACCGAACCGCGCATTGAGCTGGGACTGGATGACCTGGATGTCCTCGATGGAATCAGGCAGGGGATCGTAGAGGGTCTTGCGGGCCGCCGAAGTGCCCGTGTCGTCCTTGATGTCGATGCCATCCACGGTGTAGTTCACCTGGGAGTAGCCACCGCCCCCGGCATTGCTCTGGCCGGAGGAACTGCCGCCGCGAATGTTCAAGGCGCCGTTGCCGCCGCCCGAGACACCGGGGGAAAGCTGGGCTGCCCCTTCCCAGCTGCGGCTCGTGGGCAGTCGCGTAAGCTCTTCCGCGGAGAAGTTGGTGGCCACCTTGTCATCGGTCTTGGCTTCAGCAGCGCTATCGCCCACCACTTCCACCACGGCGCCCTGCTGCTGGACCGCCTTGAGCGCAAAGTCCATCTGATTGTTCGTGCCGACGCCTATGCGGATATTCTCCGCGGTCTTGCCGATCCAGCCATCGGCACTGACTCGGATCACGTAGTTGCCCACGGGCAGGAGCTGGCCTCTGAACTGGCCCTGGGCATCGGTTTTCAGGATCCGAGGCTGGAAGAGAGCGGGACTTTCAAAGGATACCCGTGCGCCCACGATGGGCTTCCCGTCAGGGCTCGTCACCTTTCCCGCGAGAGAACCCGTCGTTACCTGGGCCACCAGCCCCACCTGCCCCGCCACCAGCAGGGCCACACTCGAAAGAAAAAAGGCTTTCCGGTTGATCATGGTGAAACTCCGTAGGAATGGGGATCGGAGCTAGAAGCGGAGCACGTAGCCGAATTCCAGATGAGGAATCAGCCGCCGCTTGGTTGCGATGGAATCGTTGGGAAAGGCGTTGTGGGCGCCCAGGCCGCCAGGATCGGTGTAGGGGCTTGGATTCGTCGGGATGGGATAGCCACCCGCCGCCGTCCCCGGGTGATGCACGTAATTGGCGGCGGAGTAGTTCAGCAGGAGCAGGTTGAATTCCAGACTGGAAAAGCGTGTGAGCCGGTAGGTCACGCCACCGAACACGCTCGGCGACAGGCCTCCCGTCTGATGGATGCCGGAATAGGTGTCGCGCCAGGAATTCGGGTTGGCGCCGTTCCAATTCACGCCTTCCACATCGCCCACGTATTCGTGCTGGAACCGAGTCCCACCGATCATGAGGCCCGCCTGCCAGGTCCACGATTCGCTGAAAGGCTGCTCGAAGGAAAGCCTCACTGAAAGGCCGTCCAGCTGATTGCGCCGGGAATCGCCGGAACGCGTCGGATCGATGGCGGATAGCGGCGCCGGTGGCGTACCCTGGATGGGCTCCAGGTAGGGGTCGCCGGTCTTGTAGTAGTAGCCCACTTCCACGCCGAAGGTGCCGTAGGACATGCCGTAGCCGACCTGGAAACCCACCCCCAGCGAGGAGGCGCGCAGATGGTCCTCGGTGGAAAACCCATAGCCTGCGCGAAGCTTCAGGGCTTTGCTGAATCCGAGAGGGGCCTCCTGGGCTCCCAGAAGGCTGGTGAAGAGCAGGCAAGCCAAGGCCGCCCGCGAGGTCGCGGAGGGAAGGGAGAAACGCATGTGTAAGCTCCTCAGCCGATACGTTGTCGGCCCGTGTGAAAGGTGAAACGGTCAGCGCGGTAAACGGAATCCACGCTTTCGATAACATCGTGGTTCATGGAATAGGTGATGCGCCGTGCGGCGAGCACGATGCCCTTGGTCTTGAGCTTCAGCAGACGGCTCTCCTCGCGAGTGGCCTCCCGTGCTTCGATCTCCGAATCGGCCCACACGGGCACGATGTTGTACCGGCGCTGCAGCACTTGGTAGAGGGATTCCTTGGCCATGTCCTCCTTGCCCAGCGCAGGACAGATGCGACTGGGAAGGTAGGCCGATTCCACCGCCACAGGCTCGCCGTCCGCCAGCCGCACGCGCTTGAGCAGATAGACCCGACTGCCTTGTTCCAGATGCAGCCGATCGAGGATTTCGCGGCTGGGGAATTCCTCCCTGAAGGAAAGCACTTCCGAACGAGGCTCCCGACCCTGGGCGCGAATCTCTTCGCTGAAGCTCCGGTAACCGGAAATATCCTTGATCCGGCCGCGAGCCACGAAGGTACCGCGCCCCTGATGCCGGTAGGCGAATCCCTGCTGCACGAGGTCGTCCAGGGCGCGCTTGGCCGTGATGCGACTCACGCCGAACATCTCCGCCAATTTCGCTTCCGAAGGCAACGTGTCGCCAGGCCGCAGCGCGTTGGAATGGATCTGCTCGAGCAGGGACTGCTCGATGAGGAAGTAACGTGGAAGCTGGCTGGACATGGCTGAAGGCTTCATCAAGACCTCTACCGATGACCGCTCAATTGACATGTTGACATATCAACTTGGCGTTTGAAGCTAGCGTCGGCCGGGGCTATGGCTTTGTCAATGCCAAAACGTAGATACAAGAAAATATTGCCTGTTTTTACCAATCTGATTCGTGCAAACCAAATGAAATAAATCAGACCTTAAAACACCAGGCATCTTCCACGGCGTGGCGACGGAGGGCCTCCAACTCCTCGACGGCAAGCCCCAGTTCCCGCGCCGCCTGCCATTCGCCAGGAACATCACAGGGCATCACCCCTGGGTCGTCGGTGCCGAGGGCGCAGCGCACGCCGGCACGCAGCATCTTGGGCAAGGGATGAGGACCGAGGCCCGGAATGAGTCCTCGATTGGAAGTGAGGCAGACATCCACCGGGATGCGCCGCTCCGCCAGCAGCTCAAGGATCTCAGGATGAGCGGCGGCATGAACCCCGTGCACGATGCGACTCACGCCCGCCTCCACGATGGCGTCCCGCACATGGGTGCCGGGGCCGTTCTCGCCTGCGTGGGCCGCCAGACGCATGCCAGCCTTGCGGGCCCGCTCGAAAACCGGCGCCCATTCGCGGAATGGCACGCCCTCGATGCCGCCTGTGGAAAACCCCACCACCCAAGGGGGTCGATTCCCCAGCACCAGGTCCAGCACTTCGTGACCATGGCGGATGCCGAAATGATTCACGGCGTCGATGATGACGGCCACCTTCACTCCTGCGGCCGCGGCATCGGCGATGCCTTCCTCCATGCCGCGCCAGAGTTCGTCGAGGGTGAGCAGCTTCTCGTGCACGCAGAGGTAGTGCGGGCTCACCCACAGGTCGATGCCCCTGGGCTGACCGTCTTCCGGCGCGGGAAGACGATTCACCGCCGCGCGGAACACTTCCCGCACCGCCGCAGATCCGCGCAGGAAGCCACAGGAGAAGAAGAACGCCGGAATGAAGCCCTCGAAGGGCAGCGTTTCGCCCCTCCAAAGAGCTTCGAGGGTATCGGGCACGGTCTTGCCTTCGCGGCCCGCCTGCTGCCGAACCCAGGCCGCATCCAGGCTGCCCTCCAGGTGGGCATGCCGGTCCACCCTGGGCGGGAGCAACATGGGGAGCGATTCCACGAGGCTATTCGTCGTAGTCGTCCATGTTCAGATCGCCGGGATCCACGCCCTGGGGCCGCTCGCCGGGCGCGATGCCCAGGCTTTCTTC
Organism: Bacillota bacterium; assembly: GCA_021287085.1. Lineage (GTDB taxonomy): Bacteria > Acidobacteriota > Holophagae > Holophagales > Holophagaceae > JAYREN01. The sequence continues at coordinate 14,347 of JAJTBC010000136.1, forward strand.
CAGCCCTTCGTCGCCAGGCGCTTCCGCCTCGGTTTCAGGGGAGAAATCATCGTCGATCTGAAGAGCCGCCTTTTCTTTCTTGGGCGCCTTGGGCTTGGCCGGAGCGTCCTTCTGATTCGCGGCGCACTTGGGGCAGACCGCCTCAGGCTTCATGAAATCGTAGAACTTGGTCCCGCACGCAAAACAGATCCATTTTCGGCCCAGATTCGCCATAGTTTCCTCGCAGGACCACGATGTACCACATTTCGAGGCCGATGTCACGCCCGAGCTTGCCCGGTTTTCCAGACCTAGACCTTCCGACCCCAGGGTACGGAACCCAGCAGGGACGCGTCTCCACCACACAATTGCTGCACCACGGTGTCGTAGAAAATGTGATGGATCTGCTCAGTCTCTTCGCCGTAGCGTTCCACGAAGGATTGCTTGGAACGGTCCAGTTCCTCCTTGAGGCGCCCGTACAGTTTTTTCTCCGCCAGCCCTTCGGCCACTTTCCCAGGGAAGTACAGCTCGATGTCTCCCACCAACACCCGTGCGCTGCGCTCCGCGTTGGCGCGGATCTTGGGATCCATGGACGGAGTAGGTGAAACCATCACGTCCGGGGCTGCAGGCACGCGCGTCGCGGGCGAGGGCGCCACCGCGGCTTCCCGGCGAGGCGTGGGCTCCGCGATCCCTGTCGAAGCGGACGCGGCTCCCGAGCTTTCCTTTTCCTTTTTGGTGCCTTGCATGGCCAAAACCGCTTCCGCAGCCCTGGCCAGCAGACGCACGGACACGAGGTGCTCCAGCGCCCCCGCCCCGCCATCCACCAGCAGGAGCGCCACGGTGCGCTGATGCAGGCGGAGCGGCATCACCCGCGCCTCCACGGCCTCGACGCCCCCCAGCGCCTTCAGCAGTTCGCGATAGGCCTCGCTGCCTGCGGACCGGACGCCGCCCTCGCCCCGCACCAGGGCCTCCAATCCGGAGGAAAGGGCGATGGAAAGCCCTGGTCGCACCTGGTCGCTTGGAAATCCGCGATGGACGTAGAGGCTGGCCGACGCATCCTTCACCACGAAAAGGGCGCTTCGCTCCACGAAGGGCTGGAGTCCTTCCAGCAGCCGCTTCAGCACGCCGCCTTGGCTGGTGGCGCTCTCCAGGAGATCCAACGCTGCCCCCAGATCCTCCTCCAACCGGGGAGTCGGATGGGGGTCCTGGGAACCAACTAACTGCAGGATGCGCTCCGTCGGATCCTCTCCCGCGGGCGGCAGCATCGGAGCCTCCTCTAAGGTCTTGAGCCACCGCGCGCGCTGCGCCTTCATCTGGTCCTGAAGCCAGCCGTGAAGCATACGTTGCAAAGCGTCGAAGCGAGCGTTTTCCATAGAGATCC
>JAJTBC010000137.1 GCA_021287085.1 Bacillota bacterium
CAGCTACCTGCCGTGGAACTGGGAGCCCTTGGAGGAGGCTGGGCTGCTCATCGCCGTGGAAGGGGCGCAGGAACTGATGCCTGGGATCAGCGTGCGGCCCATGCCGGGCCACAATCGCGGCAACCAGGGCGTCATCGTGGCGGGCGGAGGGCGCCGGCTCTTCTACGTGGGCGACCTCATTCCCACCCGTCACCACATCCAGCCCACCTGGTGCATGGGCTATGACTTGGACGTGAATACCTGCGTGGACGAACGCCTGCATCTGCTGGAGGAAATCTGCGGCACCGAGGATCTGCTGGCCTTCGATCACGATCCCGAATGCTGGGCCGGTCGAGTCACCAAGGATGAGCGGGGTCGGTACCAGGTGGAGTGTGTCGATTGATGAATAAAAAATAAATCAAGCCGAATCCTGCCCGTTCCTCCGATGAAAATTCCGTAGCTCGTGTATTGGAATTGAATCACTGAAATAAAATGGTTTAATTTTCAAAAAATACATTTTTGTTCCTGGATTACCTGGGTTGGAATCGGTGGCGGTTCTAACCCTAATTAATAACGGGAAGTTTTGACGAAATCCGCTCCCTGCCTTGTGTTAGCTTGGATTCAGGGCCGCAATGGATGGGTTGTCCATGGCTCGGGAACCACGAAAGGGGAGGAAATCGCCATGACTATGGGCTGCCAATATGGATCGCATCGCGTGCTGGAACCCAAAGGGGTGCTTCCCCAGCCCGCCGCTCGCATCAGCAACGATATGTCCACGATCTACGACAACGAGATCCTGGTGGACGTCATCGCTCTGAACATCGATAGCGCCAGCTTCACGCAGATCGAAGAGGAAGCGGGCCACGACGTGGAAAAGATCGGCGCGAAGATCCTGGAGATCGTGGGGCAGAAGGGCAAGATGCAGAACCCCGTCACGGGTTCGGGCGGCATGTTCATCGGCAAGGTGGCCAAAGTGGGCGCGGCCTTGGCGGATCGCGGTTTGAAGGCGGGCGACAAGATCGCGTCCCTGGTGTCCTTGAGCCTCACGCCCCTGAAGATCGAGAAGATTCTCAAGATCCATCCCGACATTGACCGCGTGGAAATCGTGGGACAGGCGATCCTCTTCGAAAGCGGTCTCTACGCCAAGCTGCCCGAGGACATGACCGAAAGCCTCGCCCTAGCGGCGCTGGACGTGGCCGGAGCCCCGGCCCAGGCCGCCAAGCTGGTGAAGCCCGGCCAGAGCGTGCTGATCCTGGGCGCGGGCGGCAAATCGGGAATGCTGGTGGCCTATGAAGCCATGAAACGCGTGGGCCCCACAGGACGCGTGGTGGGCAACGTCTATCTGGCCGACGACAAGAAGACCCTGGATGAACTGGGCCTCTGTCACGAGGTCGTGGTGGCCGACGCCACCAAGCCCGTGGAATTCCTGGAGGCCGTGCTGAAGGCCAACCACGGTCGCGAGTACGATCTTGTGGTCAACTGCGTGAACGTGCAAAGCACGGAAATGGCCAGCATCCTGCCTTGCCGCCAGGAGGGCATCGTCTATTTCTTCAGCATGGCCACCCATTTCGGCAAGGCCGCCCTGGGTGCCGAAGGCGTGGGCAAGGACATCACCATGATCGTGGGCAACGGCTACACCAAGGACCACGCCGAAATCACCCTCTGGGAACTGCGCGAAAACCCCAAGCTCCGCAAGCTCTTTGAAGAACGCTACGTCTGAGGAGACACGTCATGAGCGACAAGGTCATCATCACCTGCGCCATCACTGGCGCTGAAACCACCCGCGACATGCAGCCCGCGCTGCCCATCACGCCCGAAGAGATCGCCCAGGGCGCTTTCGAGGCCTACGAGGCGGGCGCCTCGGTGCTGCATCTCCACGTGCGCTACGACGACGGCACGCCCACCCAGGACGTGGCCGTGTTCAAGAAGGCCATCGAGCTGGTTCGTGCCAAGTGCGACATGGTCATCGAATGCACCACCGGCGGCGCAGCCTGGATGACGCCGGAAGAACGCCTCCAGCCCGTCACCCTCAATCCTGAGATGGCCAGCCTCGATTGCGGCACCGTGAATTTCGGCGACGAGTACATCGTGAACACGCTGCCCATCATGCGCCAGTTCGCCCAGGCCATGCGGGATCACGGCGTGCGGCCCACGCTGGAGTGCTTCGATCTGGGCCACGTGTACGCCAGCCACATCCTCATCAAGGAAGGATTGTTGGAAGAACCCTTCCACTACGGCCTCGTGCTGAACGTGCCCGGCGCCGCGAAGTACGAGGTGGACGTGCTGGAGTTCATGGTGCGCAAACTGCCCAAGGGCGCCCATTTCACCGCCTTCGGCATCGGCGGCAAAGCCAACGTGGATAGCATCTACGGCACCCTCGCCCTGGGCGGCCATATCCGCGTGGGCTTCGAGGACAACATCTACTACAGCAAGGGTCGACTGGCCAAGAGCAACGCCGAACTGGTGGAGCGGGCCGCCCGCATCGCCCAGGACTGTGGCCGCGAACTGGCGCGTCCCGACGATGTGCGGGCCATGCTGAAGCTGCGCAAAGCTTAACCTTTTATCCGGGATTCCTATGATCTACAACCGTGTCGATTGGCGCTCCATCGAGCTTTTCAAGGACGTGACGCCGGAACAATGGAACGACTGGCGCTGGCAGTTGCGCAACGGCATTCGCGATATCGCCACTCTGGAAAAAGTCATCGCTCTGACCGAAGGCGAGCGGGAACAGCTCCGCAAATGCCTCGACAAGTTCACCATGGAGATCACGCCGTACTACGCGGCCCTCATGGATCACGACAATCCCGAATGCCCTGTGCGGATGCAGTCGGTACCGCGCTTTGCGGAACTGCACGACGATCCCTCCGACCTGGCAGATCCGCTCCACGAGGATGTGGACAGCCCCGTGCCAGGCCTCACCCATCGCTATCCCGATCGCGTGCTGCTGCTGGTCACCAACATCTGCTCCATGAACTGCCGTCATTGCACGCGGCGCCGCCTGGTGGGCGACACCGATGTGGATATGCCCGAGGCCCAGATCGCCAAAGCCATCGAGTACATCCGCCAGACCAAGACCGTGCGCGACGTGCTGATTTCCGGCGGCGATCCGCTGGTGTTGAGCGATGACCAATTGGAATCCATCCTCAGCCGACTGCGGGCCATCGATCACGTGGAGATCATTCGCATCGGCACCCGTACCCCCGTCGTGATGCCCCAGCGCATCACGGATTCCTTCGTCGCCATGCTGAAGAAGTACCATCCGGTCTTCCTCAACACCCATTTCAATCACGCCAAGGAAATCACCGCGGAAGCCAGGGAGGCCTGCGCCAAGCTGGCCGACGCGGGGGTGCCTTTGGGCAATCAGAGTGTGCTGCTGCGCGGCATCAACGATGAGCCCGACGTGATGAAGCAGCTGGTCCACAAGCTCCTCACCATTCGCGTGAGGCCCTACTACATCTACCAGTGCGATCTTTCCCTTGGCATTTCGCACTTCCGCACCAGCGTGGACAAGGGCATCGAGATCATCGAGA
>JAJTBC010000140.1 GCA_021287085.1 Bacillota bacterium
CGTGTTGCGGGTGAAACTGCGGCTTGATGGCGAAACCATCAAGCACTGTCGCCCCGAAATCGGCTACCTGCACCGCGGCGTGGAAAAGATCTGCGAGAACAAGACCTTCTTCCAGGGCCAGGTGTGGACCGACCGCATGGACTACTGCTCGGCCATCGCCAACAACCTGGGCTGGGCCGAAGCCAACGAAAAGCTCTTCGGCATCACGGTGCCCCGGCGCGCCCTCTACATCCGCACCATGCTGGCGGAATTCAATCGCCTCGCCAGCCATCTCATCTGGCTGGCCACCCACGCGCTCGATATCGGCGCCATGACGGTGTTCCTCTACACCTTCCGGGAGCGCGAGGACATTCTCGACATCAACGAAGCCTTCTGCGGCAGCCGTTTGACCACCACGGCGTTCCGCATCGGCGGTCTGCGCGAGGACATGCCGCCGGGCTTCGAGAAGCTGGTGCGGGCCTTCATCGCCAAGTTCCCCGCGTGCATCGAGGAATACGAAAACCTGCTGAGCGAGAACCGCATCTGGAAGAAGCGCACCATCGGCGTGGCGAAACTCAAGGCCGAAGACGCCATTGCGTTGGGCGTCACGGGCCCCGTGCTGCGCGCGGCGGGCGTGCCCTTCGACGTGCGCAAGAGCGCGCCCTACGCGGCCTACGCGGAAATGGATTTCACCATTCCCACCCGCACCGAGGCCGACACCTACGCCCGGTACCTGGTGCGCATGGAAGAGATGCGCCAGAGCCTACGCATCATCGAGCAGTGCATGGACGGCATGCCCGAAGGCCCCGTCATGGCCAAGATCCCCAAGATCCTCAAATCCGAAGTGGCCGAGGTCTATCACCCCAACGAAGCCCCCAAGGGGGAAATCGGCTACTACCTTGTGGGTGAAAAGGGCGCGACCAATCCCTACCGCTTCCACGTTCGCGCACCGAGCTTCGTGAACCTCCAGTGCCTGCCCAAGATGGTCGAAGGCAGCCTGCTCGCCGATATCGTGGCCGCCATCGGCACCCTCGACATCGTGCTGGGCGACATCGACCGCTAGAGGAACCTCCATGCCGACTCCGACCCTGACCCAGACCCTCGTGATCGCCCTGATCCAGGCGATCCTCGTGGTGATCTTCATCTTCGTCATCGTGCCCCTCACCATCTACGCTGAGCGCAAGGTGCTGGGTCATATCCAGCTTCGTCTCGGCGCCACGCGCATCGCAGGCACGCACACGGGTCTCACGGGCCTCGTGAACCGCAGCATGTGGAAGCTGGGCAAAGTGCCCGTGCTGGCCTATTGGCGCGGCATTCCCATGCTGGTGGGCGACATCCTGAAGATGATCCTGAAGGAAGACGTGCGCCCCACCAAGGCGGATCGTTTCGTGTTCTTCCTGGCGCCTTCGCTGAGTTTTGTGGCTGCCGTCATGGCTTTCGCGGCGGTGAGCTTCGTGCCGGGCACCTTCTTCACCTTCCCGAAATGGGTGCCCCTGGTGGGCGGTCTGCCGCTGTCCGGCGGCATGGCCGATGTGAACGTGGGCCTGCTGTGGATTCTCGGCATCGCCAGCGTGGGCGTGTACGGCATCGTGCTGGCGGGCTGGGCTTCCAATTCCAAGTATCCGCTGCTGGGCAGCCTGCGCAGCGGCGCCCAGATCGTCAGCTACGAAGTGCCCCTCACCTTGAGCTTGTTGGCCCCGGTGCTGATGTCCGGCTCGCTGCAGTTCAGCCACATGGCCACCACCATGGCCACGGGCCTGCCGTTTTGGGGCATCGTGCCCCAGATGCTTGGCTTCCTGGTCTACTTCACCTGTGGATTTGCCGAAACCAACCGCTTGCCCTTCGATATGCCGGAGGCGGAAAACGAGCTAGTGGCGGGCTTCCACACCGAATATTCAGGCATGAAGTTCGGCTTTTTCTACCTGGGCGAGTACATCAACATGGCCGTGGTTTCGGCCCTGGCGGCGGGCTTCTTCCTGGGCGGTCCCTGGCTGCTGCCCTTCGGGCTCCAGGGCCTGGTGAATCCCTACCTTCCTGCGTGGCTGGGCCAGCCCTGCGCCCTCTTCTTCGTCGTCAAGATCGTGCTGCTGCTCTTCGTGTTCATCTGGGTGCGCGGCACCATCCCCCGCTACCGCTACGACCAGATCATGGCTGTGGCCTGGAAGTACCTTATTCCCCTGGCTCTCGTCAATCTCCTGCTGGCCGCGATGGTCCGCTATCTCGCGGTGTAGGGAGGCTCCATGAACAAGTTCCTGAAGACGCTGATTCCCTTCGATATTGCCAAGGGCCTCAAGATCACGGGCACCCATTTCGGCAAGGTGTTCTTCAGCGCCAATCGCCGCAAAGTGCCGCTCCACGTGGTTTCGGAGTACCCCGAAGTGCCCGTCAAAGTGCAGCCCCGCTTTCGCGGCAGGCTCATGATGCTGCGCGACGAAGCGGGCGAGATCAAGTGCGTGTGCTGCATGTCCTGCGAGAAGATCTGCCCCACGGGCGTCATCAGCATCATCGCAGGCAAGCAGGAAGGCCGGAAAACCCGCATTCCCGAACGCTACGACTTCGAGATGGAGCGCTGCATCTTCTGCGAATTCTGCGTGGAGAGCTGCGCCTTCGACGCCATCATCCTCAATCACCAGTTCGAATTGGCCGTCTATGACCGGGAAGACATGTCCCTGTCCATGGAAGGCGATTTCCAGAACATGTTCAAAACCTCGCCCGTGGCCCGCTTCTCGGTCGCGGACGAGGCCCAGTAGGAGCGCGGCCATGGAATCCCTCCTCCTCAAGATCGGCCAGAACCTCTTCCTGATCTTCGCCGTCATGGCGCTGGCGGGCGCAGCCGTGATGGTCTTTGCCCGCAACGCCGTGCACAGCGTCATCGGTTTTCTCTTCGCCATGCTTTCCGTGGCGGGTTGCTACCTCTCCCTGGGCGCGGAGTTCATGGGCGTGGCGCAGCTCCTGATCTACGCGGGCGGCATCGTGGTGCTGTTCCTCTTCGTGGTGATGCTGGTGGAGCTGAGCAAGGCGCGGGAAGCGCGGCGTTTCCAGGGTCAGACGCCCTTCGCGTTGCTGCTGGTGGGGGCGGGCCTGGTGGCCTTCGTGGGCATCTTCTGGCAGACGATCTTTGGCGCCAGCGCGACGGAGCCGCTGACCCTTTCGCAAAACCTCGTGAGCCACGGCGAGACCCTGGGCAACGCGCAGATGGTGAGTCGGGGCCTTTTCGCCGAGTACCTGCTGCCCTTCGAAATCCTGTCGGTGATCCTGCTGGTGGCCCTGGTGGGCGCGGTGGTTTTGGCTAAAGCGGAAAGGGTGTGACATGCCATCCATGAACATGGTTCTCATCTTTTCCTTTCTGCTCTTCTCGCTGGGCGTCGTGGGAGTGCTGATCCGGCGCAACGCGCTCATCATCCTCATGTGTGCGGAATTGATGCTCAACGCCGCCAACATCAACCTCATCGCCTTCGCCCGCCACAGCGGCACCGTGGCCGGCCAGGCCTTCGCGCTGCTGGTGATGGGCCTGGCGGCGGCGGAAGTGGCCATCGGATTGGCCATCGTGGTGGCGCTCTACCGCCGCAAGAACACCATCACCGTCGATGAAATCCATCTGCTGAAGGGCTGACACGATGCTCATGGAACCTCTCGCTCCCGCTGCCGTCAGCACCCAGGTGCAGGCCTCGGCCCTATGGCTGATTCCGTTCCTGCCGCTGTTCGGAGCCATCGTCAACGGCCTCTACGGCTTGTTCTGCAAAGCCACGAATCGCAAGGCCCCGGACACCAAGCTGGTGGATGCCATCGCGCTGGGCACCGTGGCCGTGGCCTTCTTGATGTCGGTGTACTACTTCGTCACGCTCATGGGCCGCGCTCCGGCGGACCGTTCCATCACCCAGACCTTGTGGACCTGGTTGGATCTGGGCGGCGCGCGCGTGATGGATGGCGTCACCCGCACCACCATCAGCTGGGCCTACAAGTTCGATGCGCTTTCAGCCTGCATGGCGCTGCTGGTGACGGGCGTGGGCTTCCTGATCCATCTCTTCAGCACCGGCTACATGGCCGATGAGCGCAAGGATGGCCGCTACTACCGCTTCATGGCCTACCTGAACCTCTTCGTGTTCTCCATGCTCAACCTGGTGCTGGGTTCCAACATCCTGATGATGTTCCTGGGCTGGGAAGGCGTGGGCCTCTGCTCGTACCTGCTCATCGGCTTCTACTTCGACAAGGAAGCCGCCGCCATCGCGGGCAAGAAGGCCTTCGTCACCAACCGCATTGGGGATTTCGGCTTCATGGTGGGCTTCTTCCTGCTCTTCATGATCTTCGGAAGCCTTGATTTCGATACGCTCATGGGCTCGGTGCGCGAGGTGGCCCTGCGGCCGGAACTCACGATCTTCGGCGTCACCAAGGCCACCACCTGGTGGTTCAACGTGGCAGGCATCGCGCTCTTCGTGGGCGCCTGCGGCAAGAGCGCCCAGATTCCGCTCTACGTGTGGTTGCCCGACGCCATGGCCGGTCCCACGCCCGTGTCGGCGCTGATCCACGCCGCCACCATGGTGACCTCAGGCCTCTACATGATTACTCGCCTGAACTTTGTCTATGCCAACGCGCCTTTGGCCCTGTCGGTGGTGCTGGCCGTGGGCGCGCTCACGGCCCTGGTGGCCGCCAGCATGGGCCTGGCCCAGTACGACATCAAGAAGGTGCTGGCCTATTCCACCGTGTCCCAGTTGGGCTTCATGTTCATGGGCATGGGCGCGGGTGCCTACGCGGCCGGCATGTTCCATGTGTTCACCCACGCCTTCTTCAAGGCTGCGCTCTTCCTGGGTTCGGGCTCGGTCATCATGGCCTGCCATCACGAACAGGACATGCGCAACATGGGCGGGCTGCGCACGAAACTGCCCAAGACTTTCTGGTCCATGCTCATCGCCACCCTCGCCATCGCGGGCATCTTCCCCTTCTCCGGCTTCTTCTCCAAGGATGAAATCCTGTGGAAGGTCTTCGAAGGCTGGCATTCCGGCGGCCACACGCTGAACCTCGTGGCGTGGCTCATGGGCATGGCGGCGGCCTTCATGACGGCCTTCTACATGGTGCGCCTCATGGTGATGACCTTCTGGGGCGAGTATCGCGGCGGCGGCCATGATCCCCATGGATTGCGCGCGCCCGCGGACCCGCATCACCACGACGATCACGGCCATCACGATCATGGACACGGCGATCATGGGCCCAAGGAAGTGGCCTGGACCATGTGGCTGCCCGTGGCCATCCTGGCGGGGCTGGCGCTGGTGGCGGGTTTCCTGAACATTCCCCACAGCCTGCATTGGCTGGGTGGCTCCCACTTCTCGGAATGGATCGCGCCGCTCCTCTACCAGAAGGAAGCCGTGCATGCCGCCCACGAAGCGGCCCCCGCCATCGAGTACGGCCTCATGGCCTGGGCGACCCTGGTGTGGGCGCCGGGCGCGATGCTTCTGGCCTGGTGGATCTACAAGATGGATCCTTCCTGGGGCAAGGCGAAAGCCTTCGTGGCGAAATTCCCCAACCTGTATCGCTGGGTGCACAACAAATACTTCGTGGATGAGTTCTACGAATGGGCCTTCATCGGGCCGTGCAAGCAGTTGGGCGCGCAGCTCTGGGCCTTCGATGCCTGGGTGGTGGATGGCATCGTGAACGGCGCGGCCCGCGTCACCATCCTTTGGTCGAACCTGCTGTTCTGGTTCGATGCGCGGGTGGTGGATGGCCTCGTGAACCTCGTGGCCTGGCTGCTGCAGCAGCTCTCCGGCGGGTTCCGCAAGCTGCAGACGGGACGCGTGCAGAACTACGCCCTCGTGATGTTCCTCGGTTTCCTGGTGTTCGCCTTCTGGAAGTTCCTGGCTTGATCCTTCTTTTTCGCGCTTGATGATTCGTGGCGTTCCCATGACCGCCTGGTATCAGAACCTGCCCCTGTGGGTCACCGCCGTGCCCATGCTGGGGGCCCTGCTGCTCCTCCTGGTCCCGGGGACCCGGCGCAGGGTCTTCGAGCTGGGAGCCCTCGCCATCACGCTGATCGATTTCTTCGTCAGCATCCCGCTGTGGTTCCAGTACGACCGCGCCAGCGCGGCCGTGCAGTGGGCCTTCAGCGTGGACTGGATTCCCTCCCTGGGGGTGAAATTCGCCATCGGCATGGACGGCATCAGCCTCATGCTCTTCCTGCTCACCACCTTCATCGGCTTCATCGCCGTGTGGTGCTCCTTCACCTCCATCGAGGAGCGGCACAAGGAGTACTACATCTGGCTGCTGGTGATGCAGTTCAGCATGCTGGGCGTCTTCATCTGCCAGGACATGTTCCTGTTCTACCTGTTCTGGGAGCTGATGCTGGTGCCGATGTACTTCCTCATCGCCATCTGGGGCGGCCCGCAGAAGCTCTACGCCGCTATCAAGCTCTTCCTCTACACCTTGGCGGGTTCGGTGTTGATGCTGGTGGGCATCCTGGCCATCTACTTCCTGCAGAAGAAGGCCGGGCTGGAACCCAGCTTCGCCATCGAGCGCTTCCACGCCATGGCCCCCTTCATCGCGCAGCAGAGCAAGAACTTCCAGATCCTCCTGGCGCTGGCCTTCTTCATCGGCTTCGCCATCAAGGTGCCCATGTTCCCCTTCCATACTTGGTTGCCGGACGCTCACGTGCAGGCGCCCACGGCGGGTTCGGTGATCCTGGCCGGTATTCTGCTGAAGATGGGCACCTACGGCTTTGTGCGCTTCCTGCTGCCCATGATGCCTGACGCCACGCGCACGCTGCTGCCCTGGTTCCTCACGCTGACCCTCATCGGCGTGATCTACGGCGCGCTGGTGGCCATGATTCAAAAAGATATGAAGAAGCTGGTGGCCTACAGCTCCGTGAGCCATCTGGGGCTTTGCATGCTGGGCCTCTTCGCCATGAATCCCAACGGCATCACCGGCGGCATTCTGCAGATGATCAACCACGGCATCAGCACCAGCGGCCTTTTCCTCATCGTGGGCATCGTCTATGAGCGCCGCCACACGCGCATGATCGCGGATTTCGGCGGGCTTTCCAAAGCCATGCCCATCTACGCCACGGTCTTCATGATCATGACCATGAGCAGCATCGGGCTGCCGGGCCTCAACGGGTTCATCGGCGAGCTGGCGATCCTCATGGGCGCCTTCCAGGCCCAGCCCTGGTGGGCGGTGGCGGCCACGTCGGGCATCATCCTGGGCGCGGCCTATATGCTGTGGCTCTACCAGCGCGTGATGTTCGGGCCCATCAACGAAACCAATCTGAAGATGAAGGATCTCAATGCCCGCGAGATCGCCTACTTCCTGCCGCTCATCGTGGCGGCCTTCTGGATCGGCCTGCGGCCCCAGCCCGTCATGAACGTGCTGCAGAAGCCGGTGGAGAAGCTGGTGATGCAGATCAACCCCGCCTTCTACCAGGGCCAGGCCCTGACGCAGCTTCATCGGGAAGCCGCCATGAAGGGGCAGGCGGGCATGATCGCGCCCGGCCATGGCTCCGATCACGGCGCCCAGAGCCATGGGGAAGTCCACGGTTCGGAAGCTGAAGTCCACGGAGGTCACTGATGCCCTTCGCCCAGAGTCTGCTGGAATCCCTTGGCCGGGATCTCCCCTACCTCTACGGGCCGCTGTTCCTGGTGTTCGCAGCGACCCTCATGATCTGGCCCGGCGATCTGCTGGTGGGCCGCACCAACAAGCGCGCCTGGTCGTACGTGGCCTTCCTGGTGCTGGCGGCGGGCGGGGCCATGGCCCTCTACGCGCCCTTGGGCCAAGGTTTTTCCGGCATGTTCCGGGTGGATGGCCTCACCAAAGGGTTCCAGTTCCTGTCGGTGCTGGCGGGCCTCATCACCATCGTGCTGAGCCAGCCTCAGCTCAACGCCTTGCGTGAGCAGACGGTCGAGTACTACGCCCTGATCCTCTTCTCCACCGCGGGCATGATGCTCCTGGTGGGGGCCACGGATCTGGTGTCCATGTACTTCAGCCTGGAGCTGATGGCCCTCTGCATCTACGTGCTGGTGGCCTACCTGCGCCACCAGGAACGCAGCGTGGAAGCGGGCATGAAGTACTTCATGCTGGGCGCTTTTTCCAGCGGCATCCTCCTCTACGGCATCAGTCTGCTTTTCGCGGCCACGGGGGGCCTCACCACCAACCTGGCGGAACTCAATGAGAAGCTGGCCCTGGCGACCCCCAACCATACCCTGCTGGTGTTTGCCGGTGTGCTGATGGTGCTGGTGGGCTTCGCCTTCAAGGTGGCCGCTGTGCCCTTCCACATGTGGAGCCCCGACGCGTACGAAGGCGCGCCCACGCCCATCACGGCCTTCATGTCCATGGCCCCCAAAGCGGCGGCCCTGGGCGCCTTCGTGCGGGTGTTCGGCACGGGCTTCCATGGCGTGTCCGGCGAATGGATGCTGCCCATTTCCTTCCTGGCCGGAGCCAGCATGGTGCTCGGCAACGTGGCGGCCCTTCGCCAGCAAAGCCTCAAGCGATTGTTGGCCTACAGTTCCATCGCCCACGTGGGCTACATGCTGCTGGGCGTCATGAGCGCCGACGCCCAGGCGGGCGGTCAGGCCATCTGGCTCTACATGCTCACCTACCTGCTCATGCAGAGCGGCGCCTTCGCCATCCTCATCCATCTCCAGGGCAAGGGCGAAGGGGAGCGCATCGACGATTTCCGAGGCCTGGCGCGGCGTCGCCCGGTGCTGGCCTTCGCCATGCTGGTGTGCCTGCTGAGCCTCGCGGGCATTCCGCCCCTGGTGGGCTTCTTCAGCAAGTTCTACCTCTTCAAGCTCGCCATCGAACAGGGCCATATCACGCTCACCGTGCTGGCCCTGCTCACCAGCGCCGTGGCCGCCTTCTACTACCTCAACGTCGTGGCGACCATGTACTTCAAGGAAGCGCCCGAAGGCGAACTGAAGCCCATGGGCAGCGGCCTGGCGCTGATCCTCACCGTGACCTGCGCCCTGATCCTGGTGGGCACCCTCTTTGGCCCCAAGCTGCTGGATTGGACCGCCAAGATCACGCTGGGGTAGGCATCTCGGCATCCTTGCCCAGAAAAGACGGGTTACCACAGAGGCTCAGAGGCACAGAGGGAAAAGCCAAAGAAGAAATAAGAACGGGCACAAAGTGGAACCGCAAGGGCGCAGAGATCGGAAGATGCCTGAGGGCATAACCGTTGCTTTGGCCCATGTGTTTTTGGTTTCACGCGGCAGATTCGATGTCTCCCGCTGCCATCGCCCAAAACCCAAATAGTCTGCGCACTCTGTGCTCGCTCGTTATTCCTTCGTGTCCGTTTTTTTCTTTATCCTTTGTGCCTTTGTGTCTCTATGGTGAAGCCCGCTTTTTCTCTTAACTCTTGATAAACTTCACCCCCATGGTCTTCTTCCGCCCCAAACCTTCCAAGGACGATGTGGACGACAAGGAGCGCTCCCTTTGGGGGGAGTTGCTGTCCATGGGCATGGTGTTTCCCATCTCCATCACCCTGGGCTTTTTCCTCGGGCGCTGGATCGGTGGGCGCTTCGGTCACGGGGCTCTGGGTCAGTGGATCGGCCTGGGAATGGGCATCGCTTCGGGCTTTTGGGAGTTGTACAAAGTGACCAAGCGGCTGGATCGCATGGATGCGGCCGCCGCACGGGACGATCATGAAAAGCGTTGATCCCGGCTCGGAACATCTGGTCTGGATCGGCCGCTTCATGTGGGGGCTGTGGCCCCTCGGATCGTTGGCCTGGCTGGTGCGGTCCCGGCAGGCGGCCCTGGCCTTCGCCGTGGGAGGCCTGGGCAGTCTGGCCTTCTGGTACCTGCATCGCTGGGTGGTGGCGCGGATGCTCACGCCCTCGGTGCGGCGGCGATGGTTCTTCGGGATCCTGGGCCTCGCGAAGCTGGCGTTGATCGTGCTGCTGCTGCGTGGGATGATGACGATGCTGCCGGACGAAGGCCTTTCCCTGGCCACGGGGCTCCTGCTGTTTGCGGGGGCCATTCTGCTGGAAGCGCTGCGCCTGATCCTTTCCTCCTTCCACGACGCGACCTGAGCCGGGAATTCCCATGGAACACCACGCCTCCTATCTCGCCACGCTGCTCACGAACTGGTTCCATCTGGCGCGCCATGCCTGGGGCGATTTCGCCCACGGGCAGCCGCTATCGGTGCTGGAGCGCTACGATCATCTTTTCGCGGCGGTGCTGGCGGCCCTGGTGATCGTGTTTCTGGCCGTGGCCACCCGTGCCGTGTTGACGCGCATCCCCGGCCCCTTTCAGCAGTCCATGGAATTCCTGCTGGGCGCGGTGCGGGGCATGGCCTCCGACAACATCCACCATCACCCCGATCGCTACGTGCCCCTCATCGGCACCCTGGGGTTGTTCATCCTGCTCAACAACCTGTTCGGC
>JAJTBC010000163.1 GCA_021287085.1 Bacillota bacterium
GAGCGTTGGGTCCACCTTCACGCCCAGCAGGTTGGTGAGGTGGTCCGTCACCCAAGCGCGAAGCACAGGGGCATTCTCGCCGATGCCAGCCGTGAACGTGATGGCGTCGAGGCCGTTCATGGCGGCCGCATAGGCGCCAACGTACTTCAACACCCCGTAGCAGAGTACATCGTGTGTGAGCCGAGCCCGATCATTGCTGGCCAGAGCGTCTTCGACCTCGCGGCAATCGGAAGAAATACCGGAAATGCCCAGCAGGCCGGACTGTTTGTTGAGCAGGTTGTTGAGGCCCTTGGCGTCGAGGTTCTCTTTTTCCATCAGGGTCACCAGAGCGCCAGGATCCACGCTGCCGCAACGGGTGCCCATGATGACGCCTTCCAGCGGCGTGAGGCCCATGCTCGTATCCACGCTGCGCCCGCCATCCACGGCGGTCACGGAGCTTCCGTTGCCGAGATGGCAGGTGACGATCTTGAGGCTCTCCAGAGGCTTGCCCAGCAGCGCCGCCGTGCGTTCGGCGACGTAGCGATGACTGGTGCCGTGGAAGCCGTAGCGACGCAGGCCCAGCTTTTGGCTCAGTTCGTAAGGCAGGCCGTAGGTGTAGGCATAGTCGGGCATGCTGTGGTGGAAGGCTGTGTCGAAGACCGCCACGTGGGGCACATCGGGAAACATTTCCTGGGCGGTACGAATGCCCATGGCGTTGGCAGGATTGTGCAGAGGCGCGTAGAAGGCCAGCTCTTCGATTTCTCGCAGCACCGAGAAGGTCACCACAAGGGGATCGCCGAAGTGGGGGCCGCCGTGTGCCACGCGATGTCCCACGCCTGCCACCTTCTGGCCCGCCAACACGGTGTCCTGGAGCTTTTCCATGATGTAGCCGAGGGCCTCGCGGTGATCGGCCATGTTCGTTTCGAGGCGCCCCTTTTCGCCCTGGATCGTCCAGCGAATGAAACCTTCCTTGAGTCCGATGCGCTCGGCAATGCCATCGGCCAGCGAGGCTTCGGTGGCCACATTGATGACGTTGAACTTCAGGGAACTGGAACCTGCGTTCAGGGTCAGAACGATCATCGGATTCTCCTCGTGGCTCGAAGGCAGGGCAGACCTTCGTGCGCCTTTCTCAAGTGTAGGGGTTCCTGGATCTTCCGGGAAAGAAAGGAAGAAGTTTTGCGTTTGGTCACTCCGCCATGGGCGGTTGGAAAAAGCAAACATCCATTCTCATGGGCGGGATTCGGCTTTTCGAACGCGACAAAGGGAGGTCAAAGGGCAGGGCGCGCAAAGGGGAGCCTGGAAGGAACCTGGGCAGTGGCCCATGATGCCGAGGTGAGAGAGCGCGAAATCGAATCGCAGAGGATCGTTCGGATCCACCTCCCGCAGAGCTGCGGTTATTTCTGCCGCCATTCGGCCATCGGGAGAACGTCGGCTGGACAGGCCGATGAGGCCTGAAACCCTCGCCACATGGGTGTCCACAGGAATCACGAGATCGGCTGGGCAACAGGTTTTCCATTGCCCCAGATCCGGCCACCCTGGGCGCACCATCCAGCGCAGGAACATGCGCCAGCGCTTGCAGGCGGAGCCTTCCAAGGGATCTGGGAGGGAGAAGCGCAAACCGGCGCTGGGAGGCAGTTCGCGGCGAAGACGGTGGATGAAGCGAGAAAGGCTGGCATCGTCCAATCGAGGCGCCAGATGGGGCTCGAGGCCCTGGCGCTGGCTTTCCCGATCCAATCGTTGCCAGGCCAGCACCCACTCCACCAGATCGGAGGAGGTGTGGAAGCGCCAGACCCAGCCTTTCAGGGCGTGGTGCAGATCCCGGCGGGCCTGCGCGGGAGTGCGGGAGCGCAGCCATTGGGCCGGTTCCTGCCCCAACGGGGCCACCGCCCGGCCGATGGCGTTGAGCATGGGCGCTACGCGGCCATAGGCCAAATGCGCCGCAATCCAGGCTGTCACTTCGCGATCCCAGGGCGAGGCATAGCTCCGTGGAACCGAGATCGGATCGAGGGCCAGGGCCGAGGGAGCCTCGTAGGTCAGGGCCAGTTGGTGCAGTGCGGTGGCGCGATCAGGAACGCGGGATGCGGAGCGTGAGCCCATGATCTTCCATCTGGAGATGAGCGTTCATGGCATCGCGGATGCGGAGGAACCATCGTCCACTGATGTCCTTGGGAACGGGAGCGCCGGGAACGAGGCTTTCGGGAACAGCGCTGACCTGAGGCCAGCTCAGACGCCATTCCGTGGCGGTGGCTTCCATGCGAATCTCCACCATTTCTCCCTGACAGAAGGGCAAGGTCTGGCGCGCAAGAGCCGCCACGCCTCCTCGCAAACGCTCTCCAGGCCATTGATCAAAACGAAGGTCGCCTTCCTGCCGCAGTTCGAACTGTTTGCGGAACATGGTGGCCAGCGGCTTCAGGCGTTCCGCGAGGTGATGGCGCCATTCGTTCCCGCTCTCCACCTCTGCGTGGGGTACGGTTTCCATGGCCAGATGCCGGGAACGGTCCAGGGTGCCCAGACCATCTTCAAGCAGGGCTTCCAAGCGGGCCCGATCTCTGGCGCTCAGGGGTTGGTCGGGATCGCTGAGATCCAAAATCCCTTGCAGACCCGCCAGCACATTGGCCAGGTCGTGAAGGGAGGCGCGCATCAGGGCTTGGGAATCAGAATCCATGGGAAATCCTCGATCGAGAGATCCTCATTGATAGTAAACTTCTCCCCATCGATCTGACGCTGAAAGGTTCTTGCGTATGGCAATAGAAATGAAAAAGCTCGGAGAGATGTTGATCGAGGCCGGTCTTGTCAACCAGGCCCAGCTTCAGGAAGCCCTGCGGCATCAGCGCATCGCCGGAGGGCGCATGGGCAGCATCCTGGTCGCCCTGGGGTTCGTGGACGAGGAAGTGCTCATGGACTTCCTGGCCTACCAGACCGGTGTGCCCCGCCTGGACGCGCGTAGCTTGGAAGTGCCGTTGGAGGTGCTCAAGAGCCTTCCGCGCAAGCTCGCGGAACAGCTCGTGGTTTTGCCCGTGGAGTTCCGGGAGCCCCGCTCCCTCATTCTGGCCATGGTGGATCCTTCGGACCTGAATGCCGTGGATAGCGTGCGTTTCGCTTCGGGCCGCCATGTGGAGCCGGTGGTGGCTTCCCATTCCGCGTTGAAGCAGGCTATCGCCAGCCAGTACGATCGTCTGGACCAGTATCTGGCCCTGGAGGAGGGAGACACCCTCGTGGAGGGTCTGCCGGTGCCCGCGGACTACATAACGGGCGGCGTAGAGCCGCTGCCGGTGATTCCCCATACCTCTCCCGGGAAGTACGCCAGGGATCCGTTCTTCGAGGGCAGCGTTCCCAACGAGATTTTGACGCCCGCTCCCAATCCCTTTGCGATGTTCTCGGAGGATCGGGAAGCCACTAAGCCCCACGCCGAAGCAGATCTGGTGATCCATGACCGGGCCAGCGTCGTGGTACAGGCGCGTCGCATGGAGACCTTCCAGACGCGGAACCTGGTGATGGGGCTCATCAAGCTCCTGCAGCGGCGGGGCATCCTGGGAGAGGATGAGCTTCAGCGCTACCTGGTGAATCTTCTGGAATCAGGCGAGATCAAGGAAACGGAACGCGACGACTAGGTTCCCGCCTTCAGGAATTCTTCCGATCCGCGCAGGAGGTGGATTCGCAGCCGCCGCAGCCGGAGGCGCAGGCGGATTTCTTGCGTGGCCGCAGCAGGAAGAAGGCCGACACCAGAGCCAAAGCGAGAATGATCCAGATCTGCCAGTTCATGCGAACCCCAACAATCGGCCACCTTGCACCACGGCAAAGGCCAGCAGCCAGCCTAGGACCAGGCCATAGGCCACGGAGAAAAAGGTCCAGCCCCAGCTTCGCGTCTCCTTCAAGATGATGCTCACGGTGCCGAGGCAGGGCGTGTAGATGAGCGTGAAGACCATGAAGCCCAGCGCTGTGAGCGGCGTCATGCCGGAGCGATGGCGCAACGTGTCCTGGAGCGGACTCAGGCTGGCTTCTTCCTTGTCTGCCCTGGCCTGATGTACCACGGCCATGGTGCCTACCACGATCTCTTTGGCCACGAAGCCTGCGGTGAGTGCTACGCCATCCTTCCAGGCTTCGGGTCGCTTGTGATCGGGATCGAGAATGGGCGCCAGCACAGGCTGAAGGAATTTGCCGAAATGGGCCGCGAGGCTGGAGTTCATCACGCGGCTTTCGTGGGTGAGTTGAAGGGCTTCCAGTTGGCGTGCTTCTTCCGCCGCAGGCAGCTTCTGGGCACGGATTTGCACCTCGCGCTCTTGGCGCTCGGCGGTCCAGGCGCGATTGGCGATGCCGGGGTAATGCGAAAGGAACCAGACCAGCGTGGCTCCCGCGAGAATCACGGTACCGGCGCGGGTGAGAAACACGCGGCCCTTTTCCCACATGTGGATCACGGTGCTTTTCAGCACGGGCATGCGGTACGGCGGAAGCTCCATGACGAAGGGCGCGTTCTCGCCCCGGAACAAGGTGAGGCGAAGCAGCTTGCCCACCAGCATGGCCAGGAGAAAGCCCAGGAAATGGAGGAAGATCAGCGCGAAGGCCGCCTGCACGGGCGGGAAGAAGGCGCCAGCGATCATGATGTACACCTGCAACCGCGCCGAGCAGGACACCATGGGCGACACCAGGATGGTGATGAAACGGTCGCTGCGGTTTTCGATGGTGCGGGTGGCCTGCACCGCAGGCACGTTGCAGCCCGTGCCCATCACCAAGGGGATGAAGCTCTTTCCGTGAAGGCCCATGAGGTGCATGAGCCGATCCATGATGAAGGCTGCCCGCGCCATGTAGCCCGTGTCTTCGAGAAAGGCGATGCAGCCCATGAGGATCATGATGATGGGTACGAAGACCACCACCGCGCCTACGCCGGGGATGATGCCATCCACCAGCAGGCTGGCCAGCTCGCCGGGAGGAACATGGGCTGCGGCCCAATCATGGAGGCTTGCAAAGCCTGCGGCGATCCAGTCTTGGGGATATTTGCCCAGAAGGAAGGTGAGGGCGTACACGCCGATCATGATGGCGATGAAGATGGGAATGCCCAGCAAGCGATGGGTGAGAAGCGCATCCAGGCGATTCGTCAGCGTGGCTTCTGGGCTTTCCGACTGGCGCACGGTTTCCTTGACCAACCCGTGGGTGAACCCGAAGCGGCGCTCGGCCAGAAGGGTTGCGCCATCGGCCCCCAGGTGCTTTTCGAGGAAGCTGCGGCTGGCCTGCAGCTGCGTCTGGATCGCCGTTCGCGCGCCGCTGGCTTCCACCAAGGCCTCGGCCTCGCGAGAGCCTTCGAGCAGTTGCAGGGCCAGCCAGCGCGGAGGCCGCTGGGCCGCCAGCTTTTCATCCTGGTTGATCTTCTCGACAAGCTTCTGCAGTTCGCGCTCGATGTCGTCGCCGTACGCCACGGAGATGGGCCGGGCCTTGGGTTCTTCGCCGCGCAGCAATCGAGCCAGGGCCTGCTTCAGTTCTTCAAGCCCTTCTTCGCGGTTGCCCACGGTGGGCACCACTGGGCCACCCAGCAGCTCCGATAGCATGGCCACGTCAATGTGAATGCCCCGGCGCTCGGCGTCGTCGGTCATGTTCAGCACGAAGAGCATGGGGCGGCGCAGTTCCAGCAACTGCGTGGTGAGGTAGAGATTGCGCTCCAGGTTCGAGGCATCCAGCACGTTGATGATGGCGTCCACGCTGGGATCGCCGAGAAACTGCGAGGCGATGCGTTCATCTTCACTTTGCGCCGCCAGCGAATAGGTGCCAGGCAGATCCACGATCTCCAGGTCCAGGTTCTCCGCCAGACTATGTCCGCTGCGGCGCTCCACGGTGACACCGGGCCAGTTGCCCACATGGTGCCGCGACCCCGTAAGACCATTGAAAATCGAGGTCTTCCCGCAATTCGGATTGCCGGCCAGGGCGACGGTGAAGCGTTCCATCACTCCGCTCCCTCAGGAGACACGAGGATGCATTGGCCTTCGTCCCGGCGCAGGCTCAGATGGTAGCCCTTGATGACCAGTTCCATGGGGTCGCCCAGAGGCGCCAGTTTTTCCACCTTGAGGGAGGCACCACGCACGAAGCCCATTTCCAGCAAACGTCGGCGTACCGGGCCTTGGGCCTGGACTTCCATCACCACGGCCATGTCGCCGGGCCGCAAATCGCTCAAAGGACGGACTGTAATTTGAGACATTATCTCAACTCCGATAATCAGTGTAGCGCGCCCAGCTGGGACTTCGATCACAACTCCGACATGCGGAATCGTGTCGATCTATTCAAGGAGACTGCCTTACCCCACCAATCAAATGGGCGGATCGTCCGAGTTTTG
>JAJTBC010000165.1 GCA_021287085.1 Bacillota bacterium
TCGCTTTGTGACCTATGAAGCCAAGGGCATCAGCACCGAAATGTCCTTTCTCGAAATGCTCGATGTGGTGAACGAAGGCCTCATCCGCAAAGGTGAAGAGCCCATCGCCATGGACCACGACTGCCGCGAAGGCATTTGCGGCCAGTGCGGCCTGGTCATCAACGGTCGTCCCCACGGTCCCCGCGAGCGCACCACCACCTGCCAGTTGCATATGCGCAGCTTCAACGATGGCGATGTGATCACCATCGAGCCTTTCCGTGCCACGGCTTTTCCGGTCATCAAGGATCTCGTGGTGAATCGCAGCGCCTTCGACCGCATTATCGCCGCCGGTGGCTTCGTCAGTGTGCCCACAGGCTCCGCGCCCGATGGCAACGCCATTCCCGTGAAAAAGACCTGCGCGGATCTTGCCATGGATGCCGCTGCGTGCATTGGTTGCGCGGCCTGCGTGGCCGCCTGTCCCAACGCCAGCGCGATGCTCTTCGTATCCGCCAAGATCAGTCAGTTGGCGCTGCTGCCCCAGGGTCAGCCGGAACGCTACTCCCGCGTGAAGGACATGGTGGCCCAAATGGATGCCGAGGAATTCGGCACCTGCACCAACCACGGCGAATGCGAAGCCGCTTGCCCCAAGGCCGTGAGCCTGGAAAACATCGCCCGCATGAACCGCGACTTCATGTGGTCAAGCCTCACCTATCGCCCGGAAAGCAGCGGGGGCGGGGCGGGATGATTTTTATGGGATGAAGTCATCCCCAACATCCAGGTAATGTCTGGGAAAACTTGAAAAATGAACACGGAAGCCGTTTCCTGGGAGGAGTGGCTTCTGTGTTTATTGCGTCTCCTCACAAGCCTTGCATACCCGCTCGCAGGAAGAGAAGCCGATGAGTTCAATCTCCGGGCTCAGGAAATCCGCCTTCACGGGTTCGTTCTTCATGAGATCGGTGCTGAGGTATTTCTTGTTGTCATCGCTGAAGACGGTCACCACCACGGCCTCGGGGCCGAGTTTTTCCTGGGCCATGAGGGCTGCGATAAAGTTGGCGCCGGAGCTGATGCCTACGCCCAAGCCCAGTCTTGCGAGCTTCTGAGCCATGAGGATGGCATCGCCGTCATCCACACTGAGGATCTCGTCCAGTTCATCCAGCTTCACGATGTCGGGAATGAATTCGTCGGAGATGCCCTGGATGCGATGTTTGCCCACCTTGTGGCCGGTGCGGAGCGTGGGGGAGTTGGCGGGCTCCATGGGATGCACCTTTACGGTGGGCAACACGGATTTGAGGTAGCGCCCCACGCCCATGACGGTGCCGCCGGTGCCCACGCCCGCCACGAACGCATCGGGCTTCAGGCCTCGGCCCTTGAGCTGGGTCACGATCTCCGGGCCTGTGGTGAGCATGTGCGCTTCCACGTTGGCTTCGTTGGTGAACTGGCAGGGCAGGAAACTTCCCGTCAGATTTTCCGACCATTCCTGACTCATGCGAATGGAACCCAGGAAGCCGCCCTCGGCTGCGCTCACCAAGCGAATTTCCGCGCCAAAGGAACGAATGAGATCCTTGCGCTCCTGACTCATCCAATCAGGCATGAAGATGGTGACGGCGTGACCCAGCGCCCGGCCCAGGGCCGCGAAGGCGATGCCTGTATTGCCGCTGGTGGCCTCGGCGATGGGCGCGCCGGGCTTCAGCACACCTTGCTCGTAGCCTTTGCGGAGGATGTGGAGCGCCATGCGGTCCTTGATGCTGCCGGTCAGGTTCAGGTGCTCGGCCTTGGCGTAGATGCGGCGCCTCTGGCTCTTGAACGTGAACTCGATGCCCAGTAGAGGGGTATTGCCTACGAGGGTGGCGATTCCATCGAGTTGGGTGGCAATGGGGGGTGGGGTCATGCAGGGCTCCGGTTCGGTGTGGCGGTGGGTCTCGGTGAAGGGTGCCCTCAAACAACCGATGCGCCCTGAAGGCGCATCGGAAAGCGAAGGGCTTATCCAGGCTAGCGCTTTTTCCGCTGCATTTCGGCGATGTCGCTCACGGCTCGGATGGCGGCATCGATGTGGGCTTCGGTGTTGAAGGGGCCGATGCCGAAGCGCGCCGCGCCGTGGATCTTGTCGGTGCCCAGATGCTCGTGAACCATGGGCGTGCAATGCAGGCCCGTGCGGCAGGCGATGTTGTAGTCCACGTCCAGCATGGTGCCGGTATCCATGGCTTCAAGGCCGTCCACGTTGAAGGAGAGCACACCGATGCGCTGCTTGCCCGGTACATCCTCAGTGCAGTACGTGGTCACGCCGTCGATGGCGTTAAGTCCATCGCGCAGCCGCGTCCACAGCGCCATTTCGTGGCGATGGATGGCCTCGACGCCGTGCTTCAGCACCCACTTCACGCCTGCGTTCAGGCCCGCGATGCCCGGAAGATTGGGCGTGCCGTATTCCATGCGGTACGGATATTCATCGAGGTGATCGCGCTGGGCGCTTTTCACGCCGGTGCCCCCTGCGCGGGTCTTGCGGATCTCCACGCCTTCGCGCACGCACATGCCGCCGATGCCCATGGGGCCCATGAGGCTCTTGTGGCCCGTGAAGCAGATGACGTCGGCGCCCAGTTCATCGAGCTTGGTGCTCACCATGCCCGCGGACTGACTGGCATCCACGATCAGATGAATGCCGCGCTCCCGACAGACTTTCCCCACGGCGGTCACATCCTGCACGGTGCCGATGACGTTGGACGCATGGTTCATGACCACCACGCGGGTGTTCTTCTTGAAGCGGCGGATGATCTCCTGCGGATCCACGTAGCCCTGGGCGTCGAAATCCACCCAATCCACCTCGACGCCTTCCTGCTCCAGCTTCCATAGCGGGCGCAGGGTGGCGTTGTGTTCGAGATGCGTCGTTACCACATGATCGCCAGCCTGCACCATCCCGAAGATGGCGAGGTTCAGCGAATCCGTGGAGTTGTAGCCGAAGACCAGGCGATTGGGGTCGGTGCCGCCGAAGAAGCTGCTCAGCAGCTTGCGGGTGTCGTCCACCAGGCTGCCCGCTTCCAGGCAGAGATCGAAGCCACTGCGGCCAGGATTCACGCCGTAGCTGCGGTAGAAGGAGTCCATGAAGACGTAGGTCTCATTGGGCTTGGGGAAAGAGGTGGCGCCGTTGTCCAGGTAGATCATGGACGTTTCCGGAGCATCGTTCAGATTCAGGTAGGGATTGGAAGTCATGGATCGCCTCGAAGACATCAGGGTTCAGTGACAAGGGCTTCGGCCACCATTTCGGCGACGGTCTTGATTTGCACGCTCAGTTTGTATTCCTTGTTCAGTTCGGTGATCTGGTCGATGCAGTTGTGGCAGGGGGTCACCACCACTTTGGCGCCGGTGGCCTGGATCTGCTTGGCCTTGACGCCCCCCGACTGCAGCCTTCGGCTCTTGAACTGCGGCATCGAAAGCTGCCCGCCGCCGCCGCCACAGCAGAAGTTCTCCGTGCGGTTCGGCGTCATCTCCACGAATTCGCTCACGCTCTGTCTGAGCACGCGCCGCTGGGCTTCGCAGATGCCCCCGTGGCGCACCAGGTTGCAGGGATCGTGAAGGGTGACGGGCACGGCGTTCTTAGAAGGATCGAGCTTGATGCGGCCTTCCCGCAGGTAGTCATCCATGAGTTCGAGGATGCTCTTCACTTCGAAGGGATACGGTTTGCCCAGCCACTCGGGGCCTTCCCAGCGGGCCGAGCCGAAGCCGTGGCCGCATTCGCCGATGACCAGCGTTTCGCAGCCGAGCCGTTCCATGGCGTCCACAAGCGTTTGCGTGATGGTGCCTGCTTCCTCGTCTTTGCAATTGAAGAGGCCGTAGTTGGTGAGATCCCAGCCGCCGTCGGAGGCCATGGTCCAGTCTTCCTTGGCGGCCCAGAACACTTTGGCGCTGGCTTGCAGCGATAGGGGAAAGAACTTGGGCTCGCGGGGATTCACCGTGAACAGGATCTTCGCGCCCTTCTTGTCGAGGGGCAGTTTCGCTTCGGGATCGCCGGTCTCCATCTGGAGCTCTTCTTCGATCCACTGCACCGTTTCCACCCAGTCCTCTTTGGTGACGGCCATGTTGTTGCCGTGCTTCAGCGAATTGTCCACGGTGGCCTGGAGTTCCGGGGGCGTGAGTCCCATGGCGCCCAGGGCCGCCCTCGCCGCGCGGAACACGCGAGGCATGGCGATGCCCACGGTGCAGTTGATGGAGCAGCGGCCGCACAGGGAGCAGCGGCCGAACACCGCGTCCAGCCAAGCCTTGGCCATCTCGCGATCGAAGGTCTTGGCGCCCACCATGGCGGGCGCCACCTTGCCCATGGTGGTGAAGTGGCGCTTGAAGACCGAGGTCATCAATTCGAGCTTGTGCGCCGGCACGTTTTCCAGGCTTTCGTCCATGCGGTGGT
>JAJTBC010000171.1 GCA_021287085.1 Bacillota bacterium
CAGCGTTGGCGCCTGGATCAGCGGGCTCACGGCACGGAGATCGCCGACGAGCGCTGGCAACGCGCCCTGTGGAGAGCGGCGGTGGCCGCGCTGGATCGGGGTCAGCCGGGCCATGTGACGCTGGGCGAAGCCCTTGGGGCCGACAGCCTCCGCACCGCGAACCTTCCGTCCCGCCTGACCCTATTCGGATTCAGCCATGTGGCCCAGGTCTATCACGACTTCATCCAGCGGCTCGGTGCGCTGCCCAACGTGGATCTGCGCCTCTATGCGCTGAATCCCTGTGCGGAGTTCTGGGAGGATCTCGTCACCCACGACGAACAGAACCGACAGGACCGCCCCAGGCGAGAGGATGCACGCCAGGGTGTCTCTGCGCTGAGGCCCCAGGGCGAGGAAGACCTCGATCCCGAGCGGGACTTCTACGATCTCGAGCATCAAGGCCCTGAGGCGCTGCGTTTGTGGGGGCGTCCTGGACGCGAGAACATCCGCCTCCTCAACGAACTGAGCGATTTCGAATTCACCCCCGCCTTCGCGCCTGCCCCCCAGACCACGCTGTTGGCAACCCTTCAGAACGATATCCTGCACTACCGCGACGCCGGGCCTGCGGAGCTCGAAGCCGATGGCAGCATTCGCTTCCTGGCGGCCCCCAGTCCCAGACGGGAAGCGGAAATCGTGGCCACGGAGATCTGGCGCCTGGTGGAGGCCAGCGCCCGCACCGAAAGGCCCATGCGCTTTTCCGATATCGCCGTCATCGTGCCGCCCGGCGATCAGGCCACGTATCTCGCGCATCTCCAGGCGGCCTTCCAGGAAACCCATCCCATTCCGTGGGTGCACGGGGATGGTCTGCCCACGGTCATGAACCGGATGCTGGAGGCCGCTAGCCTGCTGGTGGACCTGCCCGCCAGTGGCCTCACGAGGGCCGCGGTGCTGCGCGTTCTGGCGCATCCTTCCGTGCAAAAGGCCCTGGGCGAAACCAATGTGCCGCAATGGACGCGCTGGTGCGACCGTCTCGGCATCGTGCGGGGATTGGATCGGGAAGCCTGGGCCGACACGTACCTGGACCGCGATGCGCTGAACTGGGATCAGGGCGCCAAGCGCCTGGCTCTGGGCGCGTTCCTGATGGAGGATCAGCCCTGGGAATGGGAGGGCCAGCGATACGGCAGCCTGGAAGAGCCGGATCTGGAATCCGCCGGGACCTTCCTGGCCATCGTGCGCGCCCTCACCACCGAGGCCGAAGCCCTGGGCCGCGCAAGCCACGATCCGTCAGGCTGGGCCGAGCAGATGGGAGCCTACCTGCGGCGTTGGCTGGAGTGCGAGGACGAAGCCTCCATGAAGGCGCTGGAGCGCCTTGTGGACGCCCTGCGCCCGCAGGAGGACGCCGTTCCCGACCTGCCCAGGCTGGATTTCAAAGGGGCGCACTTCCTGTTCCGGGAGGCCCTGGAAGGCCTGCAAAGCCCGCCCCGAGCGGGCCTCACGCGGGGCGTGGTGGTTTCCAGCTACACCCCCATGCGAGCCATCCCCTTCCGTGCCATTTTCCTGATGGGCCTCGGCGAGGGCGTTTTCCCCACGCGGGAAGCCCGCAACGCGCTGGATCTCCGCACCCGCAACCGCCACGCCGGAGATGTCTCCCACCGGGAAATGGAGCGGTATCTCTTCCTAGAAACCCTCCTGTCGGCGCGGGATCACCTGATACTGAGCCACGTGGCGCTCGATGAGCTGAGCGGCGAGAGCCTTGAGCCATCGGGGCTCTTCAAGGAGTTCCGCCAGCTCGTGGGACGCTACCTCACCTCGGCCTGGTCGCTCCAAGGCCCAAAGGATCCCTTGCTGGAAGCGCATCCTCTGCGCCGCTTCGATCCACGCTATTTCCCGGCCTGGTTCCCCGAAGAAACCCGTGGCGAAACGACCCTGCTTACCTATTCCACGCTCGCCCAGAAGGAAGCGCGGGCCCGCTGGCTGAAAAAGGATTTCCTGGCCCACGGCGCCTCTCCGGGCGAATGTCCCGCCACCCTGCGGGATCTGCCTTTGCCTGAAGATTCCCGCAGGCGACTCGCCCACGGGTTCGATACGCTCGCCCCCGATCAGGCGTGGCAGCCGGAAGCGCGTCTGCAGGTTTCCCTGGACGACCTGCGCCGATGGCTGGAGAGCCCCGCCCTGGGCGCAGCGAAGGTGCGGGCAGGCCTGCGGAGCGAAACCGTGGATCACCGCGCCACCGTCGAGGACGAACCCTTCACCATGGATGGGCTGGAGGCCTGGAATCTCCGGCAGATCGTGACATTGGAAGCCTTGCGCACGGACCACGCGCTGGAATCCCTCTACGAGGCCCGCATCCGCGAGCTTCAAACCAAGGGCTCCGCGCCTTTCGGCCTATTCGAAGGGCGCGAGCGCACGGGCAACCTCCAGCTCATTGAAGCCTGGATCGCCTATCTGCGGCCGTTTCCCTGCCCTGAAACCTGGAGTCTCGGCCCTTCGCGCCACGGCCTTTCCCCCGTGGATCATGCGCTGCCCAGCCTCATGCTTCAGGTTCCCCAAGGTGAACGCACGCTTCAGATCGAAATGACGGGGCTCCTCAAACCCCAATGCGAAGGATCGCTGTTCCTGGAAAAAGGCAAACCACCCTCAGATAGCGAACGATCCTCCCTTTTGAAGAAGGTCGTGGGGGCCTACCTCGACCACCTGGTGCTGACGCTACGGAAGCCGGATCACGGAGAGCACCGGGCGCGTTTCGTGTTTTCAGAAGCCAAGGCGCGCGGGGGTGGGCAGGAATGCGAGTTCCGCTTCTCCGCCATGACCGCTGCCCAGGCGGAGGCCGTGCTGGTGGGGTGGCTGCAGGATCTCCTCTCTGGCGATCATGCCGTGCTGCTGCCTTTCGAGGCCATCGCGGATCTTCAGGAGGAAATTACCCCCGAAGCCCTGTTGTCCTGGATGGAAGAGAATCCTCGCATCGCTCGCATCTTCTGGAATGCGCTGCCAGGGGCCAGGAAGCTGCCGCCTCCTTCCGATCCGCGAACTCTCGTCTCCCAGCGGTTCGGCGCCTTCTTCGAACAGCTCCTTCCTTCCGATGAGGGAGCCTCCTGATGCCGCGCTACCGCAAGCCTTCGCTGCTCTCTCCCGCCATGACGGGCCACTGCGCCATCGAGGCCAGTGCCGGAACCGGCAAGACCTACACCCTGGAACACCTGATCGTGGATTTCCTGCTGCGCGGCCTTTCTCTGGAAAAGCTGCTGGTGGTGACGTTCACGCACAAGGCCACGCAGGAGTTGATTGCACGGGTGCGGGCCATGCTGGAAAAACTCCTGGCCCTGGAGGAAGACACTTGCGAACCGGACGAGCCTCACTGGGATCTCGATGATGAGGCTAAGAAGCGGCTGCAACACGCGCGGCTCGCCTTCGACACGGCCACCATCAGCACCATTCACGGCTTCTGCCAGCAGGTTCTGCGCGATACCGCCTTCGACGGTTCACGGCTTTTCCAGCAGGAGCTGGTGGCGTCCGAGGATCTGTTCGAGCGCGCCTTCGCCCACATGGCTCGAAGCCACTATGCCCTCCGGGAACCCGCCCTCTTCCAGATCGTCCTGGCCAATCTCGGCCTGGAAAAGCTGAAGAGCCACCTCCGCAATGTCCTGAAGGAATACGAGAACCTCACCTTCACCTCTCCCCAGGCCATCGCCGAAGCCATGGCGGAGTTTCCCGTGGCGCTGGCCACTCGCTTTGCCGAGGAATCGAATACGGGCTCGGTGACTCTGCAGTTCAAGCAGGCGGGCGTCCACGGCAGCAGCTTCAATGCCATGCGCCACCGCCTCCGAACCCTGGCGGAGGGCGTAGCCTCCAGCCCCACTCCCCAGGCTTTCCTGGAATGGATGCTGACGCCCAAGGGGCGTCAGGAAGCGTTTCTGGACCAAGTGAAAAACTTCGTCCTGAGCGGGCTGCAAGGGGAGGCCGCCACGCTGGGCACGGCCTATGTTCGCCTGGTGACCTTGGATTACGCCACCGCCTGGATTCCCTCGCTGCTGGAACCGCTGCGAACCCACATGGAAGCCCTCAAGCGCCAGGAAGGGCTCTACGATTTCGATGATCTGATCACCCAAGTACACGCTTCCCTCATGGGGCCCTCGGGAGAGGCCCTGGCCGCGCGGCTGCGCGAACGCTACCAGGTGGGGCTCATCGACGAATTCCAGGATACGGATCGGCGCCAGTGGGAGATCTTCCAGAAGATCTTCATGGAGGGCGTCGCAGGCCCGCAGCTCATCGTCGTGGGCGATCCCAAGCAGGCCATCTACGGATTTCGGGGCGGCGATCTGCCCACGTACCAGGAAGCCCTGAAGGCCTTCCCCCGGCCTCTTCAGCTCGTGACCAACTTCCGCTCCACGCCCCAGATGATCGAGGCGTGCAACGAACTGATCCGCTCCGACACCGGCAGTCTGTTCTCCGGCGCCAACGCGGCTCACTACGGGACGGAAGTGACCTGCGGACAGCCCGACCTGGTCTTCGTGGACGGCCAGGATCAGCCCTTGCCCCCTCTCCGTCTGCTTCCGGTGGCCGCCGGGTCGGCCTATTCCACGAAACTCGCCTGTGCCCGCCAACTGGCCCAGGCTCTCGCAGGGCTCGTGGGACACGCTCGCTTCGGCCAGCGCGGCGAAGCCTTGAGAACCCTCGCGCCGGAGGATGTGTTCGTGCTGACCCGCAGCGCCGCCGAAGGCGCGTTTGTGCTGCGGGAGTTGCAACGGGCGGGGCTTCCCGCCGCCCTCTACCGGCAGGAGGGATTGTTCGAGGGCGAGGAGATCCGAGCTTGCCGGGATCTCCTGCTGGCCATCGACACGCCCCTGGACGAAAGCCGAAGGGTCCGAGCGCTGCTGGGCCCCTTCTTCGGCATGGCTCTGCGGGAAGCGGAGGCCTGCCACGACCTGCCTGAGCATCATCCCGTGCTGCGCCGACTGTTCCACTGGCGCGAACTGGCCCGGTCCGAACGCTTCGGCACCTTCTTCCACAGCCTCGTCGCGGACAGCGGGGTCACCCAGCGCCTGTGCTTCCTGGAAGAAGGGCAACGCTCCCTCGTCAACCTCATGCACCTCCTGGAACTGCTTCAACAGGAAGCCCTGGGCGGGCATGCCACCCTCACCGATCTGGCCCGGCTCGCGGAGCGGTGGATGAATGACGAAGGCCGCCCTTCCGTCGAGGATTCCGATGTGCAACGGCTGGAACAGGAGCGCGGCATGGTGCAGGTGATGACCATGCACAAAGCCAAGGGCCTCGAAGCCCCCGTCGTGGCGCTCTTTGGTGGCCTTGGGGACACCTCCCGACACACCGATCTCGCCATCTATCACGAAGGCTCTCGACGCAGGGCCTGGCTCGGAACTCCCAAGTACGCCCCACCACCCATCCAGGCCCGCATCAAGCAGGAACAGCAGGAAGAGGCGGAACGCTTGCTCTACGTGGCCCTCACCCGCGCCAAGGCGCATCTGGTGCTGCCCTGCTACTACGCGGCCGACGTGATGTTAAAGGGGAATCGAACCTTCGACCAGGATGGCAATCCCAAGGGCGACTACGGATGCCTGAATCCGCGCCTGCAGCCCCTGCTCAGCACCCACGCCGTTCCCCCCGCTCCTCCACCCGCGCCTGACCAAAGCCCCGAACAGCCCCTTTCTCCAAAGTCGCTCCAGCCCTGGATTCCCACGGAACCTCCCGCCTTGCCTTCGCCGGATTTCATCGCTCTGGGGCGTCGGGCGCGCCCTGTGTGGTCCTTCTCTTTCACCTCGCTGGCGCACGCCACCGCGGGAGAACCTTCGGCCCCGGAACTGCCTCTGAAGGGCGAGACTCCGATGGCTCAAAGGGGCCCCGGAGGAGTGAAGTTCGGCACCCAGGTGCATGGATTCCTGGAGGCCACCCAGCTCTCGCTGCTGGAAGGAAGCACGGCGGAAAGCTGGATGGCCCTTTCCGAGGTGCAGGCCCTGGCGGATCGCGTGGGACTGGAGGACCGGCGACGCGCGCTGGGCTGGATCCATGCGGCGCTCACCCAGCCGCTGGCCCTGCCCACGGGCGAATCCGTGCGCCTTTGCGAGGCCGAGCGCCTGGAGCGCGAATGGGAATTCCTGACTCCCCTCAATGACGTAGGCGATGGCCTGATGGGCATTCTCGATGTGCTTTTCCTCCACCACGGCAAGGCCTACTTCCTGGATTGGAAGACCAATCGTCTGGCCCCAGACGAGGAAGATGGCGAAGCCTACGGCCCCGTCCATCTCGCCAGGGTCGTGGAGGCCGAGTATCGCCTGCAGGTGAAGATCTACACCCTGGCCGTGTGCCGCTTCCTGGGCATCCGCGACCGGGAGGACTATGAAGCGCGCTACGGTGGGGCACTCTACGTGTTCCTGCGGGGCCTTCCCGCCCAGGGCATCTGGTCGGAGCGCCCCGATTGGGCCACGGTTCAGGACTGGCGCCGCGAGCTGGAACAGCTTCCCCTGGAAACCTTGATTCCGGGCCATGCGGGAGGATTGGCCGATGCCTGACGCGCGCCGCTTCGAAACGCCCCTGGCCGATCTGTTCCCCCGAAACCTCTTCGAGGCGATGGAAGCCTTCGGTCTCACGCCGCACCTGGCCACCTTCGCCGCGGAATTGGCTTCGTGGCCGACCGAGCTTCCCAAACGCGAACGCAAGGATCTTTTCCTGGTGGCCCTCTTGACCTTGGCGAATCAGGCCATGGGCCACACGCGGCTGCGCTGGCCCCTGGAGCCCGATGGCTGGGCCGTGGATCTGCTGGAGCGAGTGGGACGAGCGGATCTGATCCAGGATCCATCATGCTTCGCTACCACCGGATTGGTGGGGCTTCCGGGCGATGCCAAGCCGCTGATCTGGGACGCGCCTTGGCTCTCCAGCCAGCGCATGCGCGAGCGGGAAACCCGTCTGGCCCACCGAGCCCTAGCCCTGGCGCAACGGCCACCCCTGGCCCAGGAGCCTCCCGAAAGCGTGCTCCAGGAGCCGGTGGTCCTCAACGCCGAGCAGCGGCAGGCGGTGCGCTTGGCCCTGGAACACCCTTTGGCGCTGATCACCGGCGGGCCGGGCACGGGCAAGACCGCCATCGTGGCCGCCATTCTCCGGGCGCTGCTGCAACAGGCCGATCTGAAGGCCGAGGAAATCGCGCTCGCCGCTCCCACGGGCAAGGCCGCTCAGCGCATGGGGGAATCCATCCGAAAAACGCTGGCGGCCTCGACTCCGCTGGACGCGCCTCTGGTGGCCGTTCCTGAGCCCCAGACCCTCCATCGCCTGTTGGCCTGGAATCCAGGAGAGGAACGTTTCCGGCATCACGCCGATCACCCGCTTCCTCATCGCATCGTGCTGGTGGACGAAGCCTCCATGATCAGCCTCGAACACATGGAGCGCTTGTTCCAATCGCTTCCACCCGAAGGTCGCCTGGTGCTCCTGGGCGACGCGGACCAGTTGCCCAGCGTGGAAGCGGGCCGCGCCTTCCGCGACCTGGTGGAGGGAATGCCCGAAGCTTGCGTGCGCCTGCGCACCAGCTATCGGATGCGCGAGAGCGACCCCCAGGGCCGCCATATCCTTTCCGTGGCCCAGGAGATCCGCAGCGAGCGGTGGAACGATCTCTGGGAAGGCGAAGCCGCCCTGCATGTCCGCGAAACCCCGCGGGAGGTGGCCTTCAGCCATGTGGAGCAGCTGTCGCCTTCCCGCGAGACCATGGAGGCCTTCCTGCGCCTCTGGTTCGATCAACAGGTGCTGGCCCTGGAAGGGTTCCCAGAGCTGGCGGCCCACGTGTACCAGCCTCAGGCCGAGGGATGGTCCCCGGAGGACGCGGATCGGCTGAAGCGGCTCTTCGACCATTTCGATCGGTTCCGAATCCTGGCGGCCCTGCGCGATGCGCCCGGTTTGCGCGGGGTCGCGTCCATCAATGCGCGGATGCACGGCTGGATGGCCGAACACACCGGCGAGGGGCTGCGGCATGGCGTGCCCTTCCATGTCGGCGAACCCATCCTCATGACCACCAACGATGCGCGGCGGCGCATCTTCAACGGCGATCAGGGCCTGGTGCTGAAGGTGCGCTTCGAGGATGGTGTGCGTCAGGCCGCTGTGTTCCCGCGCCTCGACGGGGCGCGCGCCTTTCCCCTCGATGCCCTGAAAACCCAGGTGGAGCTTTGCTATGCGATGACCGTGCACAAATCCCAAGGCTCCGAATACGACTGCGTAGCCCTGGTGCTGCCCTCCGCGGATCACCGGCTGCTCACCCGAGAGTTGCTCTACACCGCCCTCACCCGCGCCCGGAAATCCGTGATCCTGCTGGGCGAAGCGGAGCGCCTGCGCTTCACCATGGGCCATCCCACCCAGCGGGAAAGCGGTCTGGGAGATGCGCTGGCGCGGATGTCACAGGGTCCCGCGGAAGAAAACCCGATGCTGCCCTGAGCGGGGATCATCCCGCTTTACCAGATGCGCACCCGGTCTTCGGGCTTGAGGTAGAGCTTCTGGCCCGGCTCTACGCCGAAGGCGGCGTACCAGGCATCCAGGTTGCGCACGGTGTAGGTGCGGTACTGGGCCGGGGCGTGACCATCGGTGAGAATCCGACGGCGCAGCACGGGCTCCCGGGCCTTGTCGCGCCAGCTCTGGGCGTAGGCCAGGAAGAACTGCTGCTCGGCGCTGAAGGCGCCAGCCGGTGTTGGCTGATCTTTCTGCGCGAGGCGGAAGGCATCAAAGGCCACGGCCAAGCCCGCCACATCGGCGATGTTTTCGCCCAGGGTCAACTTGCCGTTCACCGCCACATCGGGGAAGGGACGATAGCTGTTGTACTGAGCCACCAGCTTGGCGGCGCTGGCCTGGAAGTGCGCGAGATCCTCCGGCGTCCACCAGTTGCTCAGGCGGCCGGTGGCGTCAAAGAGCGCGCCTTGATCATCGAAGCTGTGGCTGATCTCATGGCCGATGATGGCGCCGATGGCCCCATAGTTCAGCACATCCGGCTGATGGGCGTCGAAGTACGGCGGCTGGAGCATGCCGGCGGGAAAGTTCATGGCATTCATGGCGGGCAGGTTCACCGCGTTCACCACATGGGGCGTCATCACCCATTCCGAGCGATCCACGGGCCCCTGGAGCTTGGCCAGTTGGCGGGCCAGCTCGAAGCGGTCGATGCGCTCCAGATTGCCGAGCACATCCTTCCGATTGATCTTCAGTGGTGCGTAGTCGATCCAGGTATCGGGATAGCCCACGCCCACCTTCATGACCGCCAGCTTGGCCTTGGCTTTGGCTTTGGTCTCGGGCTTCATCCATTCCAGGCCATCGATGCGGCGCTCGAAAGCTTTGAGCAGATGACCCACCATGGCCTGCACCCGCGCCTTGTCTTCGGCGGAAAAATACTCGTGCACGTAGAGCTTGCCCACCAATTGGCCCAGGGCCTCGCTGGTGAGATCCACGGCGCGCTTGCCGCGGGCTCGCTGCTGAGGCACGCCGCCGAGGGTCTGGCCGTAGAAGGCGAAACTGGCGTCGGCAAAGCGTTTCGGAAGCATGAAGGCGGCGCGGTCCAGGGCCTGGAACACGAGGTATTCCTTCCAGATGTCCAAGGGCACCGAAGCCACCAAGGCCGAAAGTCCCACCACCGCTTCCGGCTGCCACACCACGAAATCCTGGCGCGTGCCCAGTCCGGCGGCGGTGAAATAGGCGCTCCAATCCAGGCCCGGGGCCTTGGTATCGAAATCGGCGCGGGTCCAAGGATTGTAGCCCTTCTCCACATCGCCGGAATCCTCGCGGTTGCGATGGCTTTGCGCGATGCGCGTCTCCAGTTCCAAAATACGATCCGCCTTGGCTTCGGGCTCGGGAATCTGCGCCAGCTTGAGCAGCCCGGCGATATGGGATCGGTAGGCCTTCCGCAACGCCACCATGCGCGGCGCCTCGGAAAGGTAGTAGTCCTTGTCCGGCAGGCTCAAGCCCCCTTGAAGCAGGAAGGGCTGATAGCGGGAAGGGTCCTTGAGATCCTGGGCCACCCACAGGCCCAGCACATTGCGCGTAGTGAGGTTCGTGGCATTGAACGCGTCCACGTCGGCCCGCAGCCCGTCGCCCAAGTAGCGCGCCAACTGCGTGCGGTCGTGGATGGCCGCGATGCGCTTGAAGACGGGTTTCAGCGGCCTGAGCCCCTTGGCTTCGATGCCCGCCACATCCATGACGCTGGCGTGGAAATCCCGCACCAGGGCCTGATCCCGCGAGGGAGTCGTGCGACCCTTGGCCACGCGATCGATGAGGTCGGCGATGCGCGCGTTGGTGCGCTCCGCCACCTCCGCGAACACGCCGTACGACCCGCGATCCGCAGGAATGGCCGTGGCCTTCATCCAACCTCCGTTGGCGTAGGCGTAGAAATCGTCCCCGGGCTTCACCGACCGATCCATGGCCGACGTGTCCAGCCCTGGGGTGGAAGCCAAGGCCACGATCCCCGTGCTCGCCAGAATCATCATTGTTCGAGGAATTGAAACGCGCATCGCGGCCTCCCATAGGACAGGAATGATACCAAGTATAACGAGGTTAATTCCGGAATCAGAGCTTCAATTCCCGGAGGAGATCTCCCAGCAGGAACAAAGAGCCTGTCACCAGCCGCGTTTCCGATGAGGGTTCTCGCAGATCGGCGACGGCATGGGCGATGGTTCGCACTGGAACGTCGCCCCAGGCCGCACGAAGCGCATCTTCCGTGGCGTAGCGCGGGTTATCGCCCCGGATCAGCGTGATGGAAAGGGGCTCAAGGGTCTTGAGGGTGCGAGCCATGGCGGGCAGATCCTTGTCGCCCATGGCGCCGAACAGCAGATGGGGCTGCACGCCGCAGGCTTTTGCGTGACGAGCCACCACGGCGGCGCCATCGGGATTGTGCGCGCCATCCATCCACACATTCTCAAGGCCAGGAACGGCCCACAAGCGGCCCGGCCATTGGGTCTGCGCGATGCCTCGCCACAGAGCGTCATCAGGAAGCGCGATGCCCAGCCCTTCCAGACGGCGCAGGGTTTCCAGGGCGGTGGCGAGGTTCTCGAGCTGATGGAGGCCCGCCAACCCAACGCGATGTCCTTGCACCACGCTGTGATCCCTTTGAACGCTTTCAGCGACGACTCGCGGCGCCGGGCAAAGGACTGGTTCCACCTCCAGCAGCGGACGCACCCAATCGACCTCAAGGCTCGGTCCCAGCACCAGCAGCCGCCCGGCCCGGGCAGTGGCGAGTTTTTCCCGAGCGATGGCTTCCTTGGTCTCCCCCAGAAAGGCCATGTGATCCAGACCTACGTGGGTCAGCACGGTCACGATGGGATCGAGCACGTTGGTGGCATCCCAGCGACCGCCCATGCCCACTTCCGCCAAGGCCAGCTCCACACC